>JAGQQS010001044.1 GCA_020426105.1 Planctomycetaceae bacterium | reverse complement strand
GGAGTCACGGGTGGAGGATCATAGGGAACGGTCAGAATTGGCCCGGTTACCGGATTCCCAACCGGATTCGTGGGCAGTGGCCCCGCATCTAACGACAGTCCGCTTCCGAGGACCGAAAATTCGATCTCCGGGATACTTCGATCTGAGGCGGCCACGACTTCAACAATGATTCTGTAATGTCCCTCACGGAGCATCACTGTGTTGTCCGAGGCGGTTTGTCCCGGTATCCCTAGAGCCCGAAATACAACGCGTTCCCGTTCATCAACCACAGACAGCACGACGGCTGCCTGGTTAGTTCTCTTCTTAGAATCTGAACCTTTTGTCGCCAGCACAAAATTGAATAGCTGAGTCTTCTCAGAATTAAAATCGAACGACTTCCTGGTTTTCTCCCGATCCAGCGTTCCTCTGGCGAGTCTTTCAACGGTCTGGGAGGACTCAGAGAACGTTACCCCCAGTTCATAACCGCCCTGAGACCATCGCGGATCAGTGAAGGCCGATTCAACCTGAACAACGTAATCATGATCCGCCTCCACTTCACGGCTCTGCAGAATGACGAGTCCATTTCCATTTGCGACGACGGTCGAATCGACTCTTCGACCACTCGCCGTCAGCAACGTAACTTTCGGAATCAGATCGGGAGTTGTGGTTCGCAGGAGGATTGTCGTAATTCTGGGGTCAGCGCCCGGAATATCGTCCGGCGTGAACACAAATGTATCAATATCAGTTGGATCGGTAATCGTCCCTGCTGCTTCGAAGTGCGGATACATCCCATTGGGCTCAACGGCTTCAATTCGCACCACACGTCCCGATTCTTCATCGGAAAAACTATCCTCTTCCGTTTCTCTTTGACCACCATTTGACTGGGAATAAAGGCTCTTCAAGAGTGCAATATCCTGAGCCGTGGGCTGCAAAACGGTCGTCCCGCCATGGTCAAACATCGGGGAATTCGGATCTGTGCTGTGATCGAGCCCCAGAATGTGTCCGGCCTCGTGGAGCGATAATGCATAAAGTTCATCCAGCGAAGTTAGTTCGGCAGTGGAATTCAGCATCATATCTCCGGCCCAGGTACCGGAGACAAACGTATCCTGAGGCACAGCAGTCGCCAAAGTTCCGGAACTGAGCGGGACGGCACCCACACGGACATCGCCGAATCGGGAATCACCGTGCGTGGCTCCACTTGCTCCAAATTTCGCACCGCTGTCACTGACGACGGTAATGTCAAACCCCAGTTCATTCAGCCATGTCTGAAAACCATGAACGATGGTGCTCTGCCATTCCTCAGGTGTCCCCAAGTGATTCAATTCTGAGTTGAGTTCATTGGGGCTGCCCGAAATGTCAGTTCCGTCGGGAGGAAAGCTGATCGTTAGATTGGTTACATCGGACCAGGCGAACGTGGTCAGCAGACTGCGAACTTCGAGTCCTTCCATCAGCCACTGTGATCGCAGCCGACGGCGAAGATTCCCTGAACCTGACGTCCAGCCAGGGAAATTCACAAATTGGGACAACAACATTGATTCAATCTCCATTCAATTCATCGACCAATACTGGTCGCAGATCTGCTGCCGACACATCGGTATCGGGATTCATAAGGGACCGACAGGCGTTTAGGAGCTTCTGAAACGTGGCGCGGTTGCGTACGGCATTCAGATCAGAATCCTGTTCTGCCATCGAATAAAGCTGCGGCTCGGTTCTCATCGCGTCTGATAAATGCCTGATCGCAGCATCCGCATCCGCTGACGCACGCTGAGATGTCAGCGCAAATACACACGCAACCTGATAGCGTGAGATTGCATCAGGCGAGTTGGCAAGTACAACTTCTGCGTCACTGCGGGCTCGATCATCCTGACCAGCACGGGCACAAAGCACTGCCCTTCCGATTCTGGCGGGGTTATCATCCGGGTACTGGGACAGAAGTTGATCGAGCAGGCGAACCGCATCGTCTGCGTTGCCCAGTTTCTCAGAAAGCACGTGTGCAGAATTCTGCAATGCATCACGTGATTGTGGGTTGAGTTCCAGAGCCCGTTGAAAATCCGCCAATGCCTGTTTGGGATCCTGTTGCAGATGTGCCATCCCGCGCGTCACCCAGCTATCCACATCATTCGGAATAATTTGCAGCCCGGTTTCGAAGTCTGACTTCGCACCCGGCTGATTACCCTGCTGCAGCCGCACCTGAGATCTGAGGAAATACGCACGTGTCGGTCCGTTGTGGCTAATTGAGAGATTCAGGTCATTTTCAGCGGCTGTCAGATTGCCCAGCGAAATCTCAGCGAGGGCACGGTTAAGATAGCCGGTTGCCGCGTCTGGTCGGAGATGGATCATCTGCGCACAATCCTCAGCGGCTTCCTGAAATCTGTTCAATTTCAAGCGAACGGCGGCCCTGTCCTGCCATGCGACCCAGCAATCTGCATTCACAGCGATGCAGGTGGAAAATGCCGCATCGGCTTCCCAGTGAAGCCCCAGCATCTGTCGGCATTTGCCCAGCAAATACCAGGCTGAGTAGTCATGGGGATTCAGCTGCACAAGACTCAACAGCGAGCCATGTGCGGCTTTGGCATCGCCGGATCTGAGCTGTTGAATGGCGTTGGAGAATCCCCGCAATTGTCCAGCGTCGTCTCCAGACACTGACTTAACGGGGGCAGACCCTCGACGCTCGAATGCCGGAGCAACAATTGTAGTTTTTTTTGCTTCAATCTCCGTCATTAAGGGGTCTGCCCCCATGGCATCAGTGGCCATTTTCTGAATGGACGATCTTTGCGTCTGCCATGTGTGCGAGGAACGCACGGAACATGCAAATTTTGATGCCAGCGAGTTCCACTTCAACGCATCGCGCAGCAGAGATTCCTGCAGCGCGGCATCTGCGGCAAGTTGTGCCTGACGCTGGCTGGCCGCCGACATCAGGAAGACGATTTCGGATAATTCTTCGTCCAGCGATTGTTGTTGTTCGGTGGGGACACACTGGAATTCCGGCCGCAGATGCCAATCGATGGCGTCGGTGACGTGGTATTGATCCACCAGCGTTTGGGCGGCTGCAAGTCCTTCGCTGAGCACGAGAGATGAACTATCGGGAGCGGACAATAATGTTCGAATTGCCGGAACAGACTGGCGGAATTCCTGCCATTGTGATTCCGCATGGATCGCCGATACTCGCTGCTGTTGCACATAGGACCAGACTCCTCCAATTGCCAGCAAGGCAACCAGCGAAACGAACAGCGTCGTCACTGACAGGACACGCGGATGCCGTCGCCGCCACTTCGCAAGTCGTTCCCGCCGGGATGTGTTCGGTGCATATTTCAGCGGCAGGCTGCGCCGTTCACGCCTGAGATCTTCAGCCAGATCGGCAGCCGATTGATATCTGTCCCCCGAATCAGGTTGCAGGCATTTAAGTATGATGTCCTGAACGGAAATCGATACTTCATGATTCAACGTACGAATGCGCGGAATCTCAGTCGATTTTTTCGCCTGAGCGTCACGAATTACCTGCGACAGCGAGGCGGATGCCTCAAATTCAAACGGCAACTGTCCGGCGAGCAACTCAAACAGGATAACGCCCAGCGAGTAAATATCCGCGGTCTCAGAAACTGCTTCACCCGATTTCAGGGACTGAAGCTGTTCCGGCGAAAGATACGGAACAGTACCGCCGACAATTGAACGCCGCATCGATTGCGACGCTGAGTCTGACGACAGATTGAAATCCAGCAACATCGGCTGTCCGTCGTCTGTCACAAGAATATTGGCTGGCTTCACATCGCGATGAAGTATGCCGTTGCGGTGAGCATGCTCCAAAGCTGTTGCCACCTGTTCCATCAGTCGCAACGATGATGCCGCATTTTTTAAAGGATAGTCACGTAATGTTCGCCGGCCGAAAAATGGCATGCAGATCGCCTGCCAGTCATCTGTGCGATGAACCGAATACACAGGGACAATGTTCGTGTGCTGCAGGCGCGCAAGCCGTTCAGGCTCCGTTGTTGTGTCCGATGTGATCTTGATAACAACCAGCCGTCCGGCGAGATTTCGTTGTTTTGCCAGAAACACACGGCCAAATGCGCCTCGGCCCAATTCTTCAACCGGTTCAAATTCCGGAAATGCCTCAGCAACGCACGAACGGAGATGCGCAGCATCCATCTCGGTCACAGGTCGGGCCAGTCGTCGGCGCTTGCCCGTGGCGGCCGCCGCTTCGGACACCAGATTAATTTCCGGATCTGTCGCAACCGAGGGCCATTGCGTCGTGTCGATCCGGTAACGCTCGGCATATTCCAGACGCGTTACCGCTTCTCCATGCTGTCGACGGACGCGAAATTCCTCAAAAGCAATCACCGATCGGTGAGCCGGGTCTGCGAATGCAATCGGGAAACGCTCGCAATAGCGGCTGATTGCAGATTCCTGCTGCCAGCCGAGATGCTCCATCTCAACCCGGACCAACTCCATCACAATCTCGGCATACTCCGGATGCGATTCGTTTGGAGCAAAAGACTCAATGGCGCATTCCAACCCGTTTGCAATCGATTGCTCGTAAGCCTCGACGCAGTCAGTCAGACTAAGAATCTTTCCCGATCTCGGTTTTGTCATTCGCTTCGTCGCAAATCAGCTCTTTCAACTGCGT
>JAGQQS010001043.1 GCA_020426105.1 Planctomycetaceae bacterium | reverse complement strand
CACGAAATCCGTATTAACCCTTATCCAGGTGATTCAGGCTACCGTGGCATCACCTGGCAAATCCGAATTCTGTCCCGGTCAGTTCCGCAACTCCAGCCGTCACGACGGGTGTTCCGACAGCGGGGCCCCGTTTGATGGCAGCCCAGCCATCCTGCACGGAAATCACCTCGACACGCCGTCGGACATACTGACGCTCCCCGACGACTTCAAATACCCATTGGCCACCGTAAATGTCGTGATAGACCGCTGACCACGGGACAGCGCTGGATTCGCTGCTGCCCTTGAGCGTCAAATGTGCGGCGACTTTTTGTCCCGGACGAAATTTCGATTCTGTATTCGGCAACACAAAGTAATAGTCCACTGTTGACGCCAGCGACATCGCCGTCGGAGGAGCTGCAATGAGTTCGACGAAAATGTCGGTATCAGACTGCCGCCCATCGAGGAGCGTCAGCCGGGCTTTCTGCGAAAAATCGATCTCTGCAATATCTCCGACATAAACTGGAACCCTGACCCACAGGCTCTGGTCGTTAAGGACTTCAAACAACGGCGCACCAGCCGGCAGCATTTGCCCCGGCTGCACCTGGATTGTTCGCACAATACCGGTCAGTGGTGAAGTGATTGGCACCGCGTGAACTTTACCCGGCTCAGCGTCCAGGTTGATGCTATCGACGGTTTTTTTGCGAAGGACGGCAGCCTCCATCGTTTTCTGCGCCAAAAGGAGTTGTGCCTGTGCCTCATCAACGGCCCGCACGCTTCCTGATTTATCTTTCAACAGTCGTTCGGCTCTCTCGAGCGCAATTCTGGCAGCCTCGACCGTTACTGCCGACTGCTGAACCTGCGCCTCGGCATCAATCTGCGACTGGACCACAGTGTTCTTCGCTTCCGCAAATCGAATCCGTTCGGCCGGCGTTAAAACGTCGCGTTCCGGTGACAGCATCGGCAGCAGACTGAGTAACGTTTCACCTTCCGTGACCCGCTGGCCAATCTGAGGGAATGCTTGTCCGGCAGGGCTTTCCATGGTTCCTGCAAGGGGTGCTGAAACAATAATCGAAGCGCCTGATGGCAACATCAGATCCGCACCGTACGATCGCGACCTCAACATGGCACGCATCGCGACTGCTTCCGTTTTAATGCCCAGTCGTCCAAACGCATCATCCGTCAATTCGATCACATTGATACGATTAAGATCGGATTCAGAAACCGGATGAGTCGTCTTCACAGGAGACTCAGGTTTCGCCTTTGCCAGATCGGACGGTGGCTTCTGGCAACCTGCGGTCCCAAACAGAAAGCCGGAGAAGGCGACACTGATCAGCGCGGCCCCCTTGTAAATCACTTTAATCATTCGGAAAATTCTCTCAGAGACAATGGCACACATTGGCAGTTCTGGCTGAGCACCAGAAAACGATAACTCAGGCGGCCCAGACTTACAGTAGTCCTTTGCGTCAGGTTGGAAGCTGTATGAATTTGCCAACAGCATGCGTCAGTACGGGAAAATGAGGCAGGCAATCCCCCGCTGACCCATTGGGATCCTGTTCCCCTGTCGCAAAGGTGTCAATTCAGAACGCGTGAAGTATATGATTACTGAATGCGATCGACGGATCGTCGCAGATACCGGCTGCAGCACAAGGTCGGTCGGGTTGTGCGTAATTACGATGAACATCAAGAAAAGTATATCGTAGAAGGGAATTGTTCATGCCGGCTGAAAATCGCTTTCTGCACCAGCAATATCCGACGAATCCCGGCAGCGCGCCTGTGCTGCAGACTTTGAATGTGGAAGAAGCGCAGCAGACGGATTTTTCAAAGCTGCACACCGTTCTCAAAATTGGCCGCATCCTCCTGGTTCACGGAACATTCATGGGTGACGACCCATTTGGAATCGCAGATGGCCTGAAGGCTGTCGCCGAAGCGGCTCCGCTGCTGGCGAATCAATTGAATCGGCTGGCCGACGCGCTCCTTGAGAAAACCCGGCCATTCACGACATCCATGACGGGGGATATTGGAAACTATCATGAGCCGTACCGTGAACGATTTCAGGAATTGGTCGGTGACGATCCTCAGGTCGAACTTTTGAGCCCGACCTGGTCCGGGCAGAATCATCATCTCGCTCGCGCCGATCTCGCCGTTCGACTACTCCATCAGTTACTGATCAGGCCACTGTTGCCGGATCAGAATCTACTGCTGTGGGGACATTCGCATGCCGGAAATGCATTTGCACTGCTGACTAATCTGCTGGCCAATCACCAACCCAGTGTCGCGGAGTTTTTTGATACGGCGGCTCAGGAGGGGACAACACACTGGGACGAAGTTCGAACGCACCTTGAAAAATCTTCATCCCCGCATCCACTTGCCAGTCGCATTTTGATCGCCGCTTTTGCAACTCCCGTCCGTTATGGCTGGGACACGGACGGTTAT
>JAGQQS010001042.1 GCA_020426105.1 Planctomycetaceae bacterium | reverse complement strand
CGGGCAATTTTTGCGGCGGAAAGTTGTTAATCGTATTGTCCGAGACAACGCCCAGATCCTCCCAAAACTGTCCGGGTTGTTGCAGACGAAACGCGTTCAGTTTAAGGCTGGGGCCGAAGAACCCGGCCGCCTCATCGAGTGATGCTAAAGCAAGCAGTTCGTTGTCACGTTTCCAGAATCCGCGCGCGATCCAGCGATACCCTTTGTCTGTTCGTGTTCCGTAGAATTCTGAATCCGGTCCTGATCCCGGAGGTTCAGGCGTCAGAAATTCAGGACTTGACCAGGTGCGTCCGTCCTGGCTGGTGGCAAATTTTACACGTTGCCCCACGCGGTCTTCCACGCCTGGCCCGTCGCTCCACATGATCCAGAACTGCCCCTGATGATGAATCAGATAGTTGTGCTGATTGACGCCGCCGTGAGCTTTGTCCACTTTGGATGGATCGTGCCCCGCCACAGAAACGTCACTGATGACCACATGTTCGGATGGAATTTTTGGCAACAGGGTAAAATCGATCGTCTGTGGATCTTCCGGAACCCATGCACCAGCCAGCATGGGCGCTGCTGTGTTCGGTGCTTGATGTCGAATCACCTGTCCCTGTTGCATCAGTGTTCGTTGCAGTTCGTCGATCGGTACCGCGCGAGGTGCCACGTTGTGCCGAATGGCGAGATCTGCAGCCACACCGGCCGCCTGCCCCAGTGCCATCCACGTGGGTTCCATCCGAATACTGGAATAGGCTACGTGCGTCGTACTGGCAGCGACCGGCACGATCACTCCGTCTAGTTCCTCGGGAATCATGATTCGATAAGGGATCTCATAAGGACGCGTAATGTAGTCCAGCATCCCGAGATATCCTTCGAGCACAATGGTATCCTTCGGCTGCCGCTTGCGGCACGGAAAACTGTCGATAGGAAATTCACCCACGGCGATACTGTCCGGATGGTGATGTGGAGTCCGGTCGTCGCCGCTCCCGGTAATATCATTCTCATTCAGCGTATAGACCCCCTTCAGGCGTCTGCCTTCGCGGACATAAAGCTGAAACGGGAAGTGATCCGTATCCCGAAACTCATCTTTGGGCCATTGCAGTTCGCGAGCGAGTCGGCGGTGGGCCTCTGGTACCTGCTCATCGTTCTGCAGAAACCACAGCAGGCCCAGCGTAACCTGCCGATGTTTTTGAATGATCGCCTGCCGAGTCTGTTCGTCTGCTTCCAGATATCCGCGATTCATTTCCACAAACGGAAACCCCAGCGGCCGCGGATTGATATTGACGTCTGTTTTGTGGTTCGGCAGTGGCGTGACCGACAACGCGCGCACGAGCGTCTTGAAATGTGCCGGATTGTATCCGCGGCCCGGTTTGAACGACTTCGGACCATCCAGTCGCCCGGCATGCAGATCGTCGAAATAGCCCAGATAATATTTCCGGTCGTAGCCAGCCGGTGGTTCTGTCATTGGTACCGAGTTCTCCGGATCCGTCGTCAGGCAGAGCCGATATGTATAGGCCGGAAGTCGATCATCACCGATTCCCGTGGTGCCGGGGAGAAACTTCTGAGCCTGGTAGTCAAAATAGACGACTCCCGCATGTGGTTCCTGAAACTCGTCACGTGATTCACGCCCCACGCGGAATTCCGCACCGGCGGCCGCGTAAAGATCGCCTTCATAGGTCGCATCCAGAAACACGCGTCCCGAGACGACTCTTGTTGCGTCACTGTTGCGATCCGCAAGATGAACGCTGGTCAGTCGTCGATCTTGCGTCGTCGCGTCCGTCAGTCGCCAGCCACGCAGGATCGTGATCTGCGGATGTTCCGCCAACATCGATTCGAGGACTCGTTCAGCAACCGAAGGCTCATAATAGTAGCCGTCCTGACACAGCCGTACGTTCTCGTGCTCCTCACCATAGACAGATACGTAGTGATCACGCACGCGACGCGTGAACTCGAGAAAAATACCACCGATTTTTTCTTTGTGTTCAATATCGCTCTTCCCCAGTCCGCTCGCCATCATTCCGCCGAGACGATTGTGCGATTCAAA
>JAGQQS010001041.1 GCA_020426105.1 Planctomycetaceae bacterium | reverse complement strand
GCTCAGCTATCAGTGAATCGCAGGCCTGGACAATGAGCATTGACGACGCGCAACCGCCGTGAATGGTTCAGCTGGCATGGTCCCACGGCAAAATCCGGATGACAGTCGGCGGGTTGGTCGATAAACTCCCGACGGGCGCCGAGTCGAACTCGATTGAATCTGCAGAGTTGCAGAACACTCACGAAACGGGAAAGTTCTATGCGCGATCCAGAAGTCGGATAATCGCCTGACGCGTAGATCGCAATTCTCTATGTGTGAAGGATGCGCTGGCCGCACATTCTGTCGGCAGGAGCTCAAATGGTAACTCTGACAACTCGCAAGGCATTGACCATGAACGTTACAGCCTGCCCGGATCTAGAAACCCTGGAACTGCTGCTGCTGGGGAAGTTGCCATTCGAACAACGAGAACAGCTTGAAGCACATCTGATGAACTGCCAATCCTGCGCAAGTACAGCCAGCACCGTGGCTGCGACGGACGCTCTGACCGATGCATTGCGGACTGCCCGTCCCATCAATGGAGACGAGGACATATTGTTTGAGGTGATTGAGCGTGGGAAGCAACTCCGCAGTCTGGTGGAAACCGGGCAGTCAGAAGCAACAATTATCACCGGCAATCAAATCCCGATGCCATCATCGAAGATTCGCTGACAGTGCGGCGAGACGCTCGGTGGCCAAATGAGGAAACGGATTTTCTGGCTCCTTCCCAAGTACCAGATGAGATTGGCCGCCTGGGAGATTATCGCGTCCTGGATGTTTTGGGCATCGGCGGCATGGGCGTCGTCTTTCTTGCGGAGGACCCAACGCTCAAGAGGCAGGTCGCCCTGAAAGCCATGAAGCCTGCGGTTGCCGCCAGCAGGTCTGCGAAAGACCGTTTTCTGCGTGAAGCTCAGGCGACCGCTTCAATTGAGCACGACAACATTGTTCACATCTATCAGGTTGCGGAAGATCGCAACATTCCGTTTATTGCGATGCAGATGCTGCGAGGCGAATCGCTGCAGACGCGACTGAAGCGTGACCGAAAACTGACTCAACTGGAAACAGCAAAAATGGGATGCGAAATCGCAAAGGGCCTTAGTGCGGCTCATCATCATCAGTTGATCCATCGCGATATCAAACCGGGCAGGCGATGCCGGACGCGAATTGGCGGAATGGGTGATTTCTAAACAGGGAAGAGTCAGCGTGGCCTGCGCAAAAGTTTCAAAATCGGGGTATCCACGAAGGAGTATTTTTGTTCCAGTATATCACGTTGAATTGACTGCGGAACCAAGGATGGCGAGGAGTCTGCGAGATGGGTACGACTGAGCATGAATTGAAGAGTCCGGTGCGGAAGCTGATGGTATTTTTCCAAAATAGTCGCGATCAATGGAAAGCCAAGCACCACGAACTCAAGACGCAACTCAAAATTGAACAGAATCAGGTACGCGCGGTGGAGAAAAGTCGGGAGAATTGGCGTCAGAGGGCAGTGCTTGCCGAGCGGGAGCAGGCTCGCCTCGCACAGGAAATCGCATCGCTAAAAAAAAGTCTGACCACACGTCCCCCGCAGACATTCAACTAATTGAAGCATTCGATCAAATACCTGCCCGACACACCCACAGCGTTGGCCTCATTCAGAGTTTTCTGAAACTGGCCCTGTCTCCGATCGGCTGTCGCCCAACGGCAAGGGCACTGAAACTTCTGGCCCCACTGCTGCCCAACTCCAGATTTCCGTCTGCCAACGGGGGTCAATACTGGTTACTCCGGATGGGATTGTTTGAACTCCGGCGACCAAAAGAACCCGCAGACGACTGGGTGTGGTTAATCGACCATACGATACAGACTGGGCACGGCAAGATTTTCGTGGTCTTCGGTTTTCGATTGTCATCCTGGAGGCTGAGGGTTGCCGAGCGTCTTGAGCGAGACCCCAATGCTTCGGGTGCGCTCGAGCATTCGGATGTTTCGGTATGGATGATTGAAAGAATTGACACGTCAAACGGAGTTGTCGTTTCTGAACAACTCACCCGTCTGTCCCTTGAAACAGGGATCGTGCCTCGTGCCATTCTGTGTGATCAGGGAGCAGATGTGCGTAACGGCAGCGAGTTGTTCTGCGCACCTGCTGGCCGCCCGACCGTGGTGCTTCACGATATTTCACATGCGGTTGCGAATGCTCTGAAGCGGCAACTGGCCACATGCCCGAAATGGACGCAGTTCATGACGGAGGCGAATACCTGGAAAACAAAGATCCGTCAAACCGTCTGTGCCTTCCTGATGCCTCCGGAACTGAAAAACAAATCACGCTGGATGAACCTTGAACCGCTGGTCGAGTGGAGCAATCGCGTGCTGACGTTTCTGGACAACCCGTGCGACGGGCTGAAGAAGGCGGAGATCACGGTCAGTCCGGAAACGATTCAGGAGATGATGGACTGGCTCCGAAAACACGAAGCATCGATTGTTCAATGGTCCATCATGATGAAGGCTGCGGGAATGATTCTGAAGTTCGTTCGCCTCAACGGCTATCATCAAACAGGACCGGCAGATTTAGAAGTTCTGCTGAGCCAGTTCACGACTGGGCCGGCTCGGGGGATGATAGATGAAGTGCTGAATTTCGTGCGCGTGCAATCATCGCGGGTTGGCGAGGACCGTTTGCCCGGTTCGACTGAAGTTCTCGAGTCGTTGATCGGCAAAGGCAAACAACTGACGGGCAGCACAAAGAACGGCTATACGAAATCAATCCTGGGAATCGCGGCATCCGTGATCGAGGTTACCCCCGAGACTGTTCAGACGGCACTGCAGTCCATCAAGGTCAGAGATGTGAAGGCGTGGATCAAAGATAAGATTGGCCTCAGCCTCCAGGCTCGCAAACAACGTGCGATTCCGGCTTGCTCCTCCGGAATAAAAACCGAATAAATCAACTACCATCAAATACCCGACTTTTGCGCAGGCCAGAGTCAGCGTGCGAATTGACCAGGGTGATGGGAATTCCCACAGTTACAGCGACCTCACCTCCGCGAAGCAACTCCCGGATCAACAATTCTCGGTGGAAAAAATCGATTTCCAGGGAGTAATGTCAATTCAGGACGATGATATTGGTGTGCTTCGTTCTCTGTGCCCCAATGATTCATTGGTCACGCTCGTTCTCGCGGAAACCGGCGTCACGGACGCAGGTGTGGAGAGCCTGAGGGGCATGACAATAAGGCAGCTGTTTCTGGGGAGCTGTCAGATCACAGATGCGAGCGCGGCTTGTTTTTGTTACTTGCATCACCTGACAGATCTTCATCTTGAAGACACTCAGATTGGTGATGGGACTTGTCAGGCAATCGTAGAAATTGAGACTCTCGAACATCTCGAAATACCCAACACGCGAGTTACAGACGACGGCGCTGCACTGACAATGAATCTCCCACGGTTAAGCCGTCTCAACCTTGGCTATAACGACAAGATTTCGGATGTGACGTTGGAACGGCTTTCGAACAAGACAAGCCTGCGTGAATTCCTGTTGAAATCGACGGGCATCACAGACGCAGGATTGCGCCACCTGGAAAAGTCTGCCCTGATTAAGCTTGAGGTTGGTGGAAATTCAGCCGTGACGGATGTGGGAATCAACAGTGTTGCCCAGATTAAGTCGCTGGTCGGCCTGGATATCAACGACGGGAACTCAGTTTCCAATAACGCAATCGCTCAACTGTCTGCCCTTCCCGCGCTGTGTGAAAAGCTGATCGTCTCAAGAACCTCGATTACTGACGATTGCATCAAAGATCTGATCAAGCATCCGTTCCTGAAACTTCTCGACGTGAAGAACACCCAGATTTCTGAGCATGGTGTCGAGCGGCTTCGCGAAGCCTTGCCTCAATGCACGATCTGGTCGGACCACGGCACAAGACTGCCAAGAGGTACGGAGTACGACCAAAGAGTGCTGAAGTGGACTATTGCTTACGGAGGCAAAGTCAGTGGATTTGTAACAGCCAACGGCATACAAACGCTGGTGTCCCCGAAAGAGCCAATCGAGGATTCGTCCTTTTACATCACGACCATTTCAATTGACGACGCCAGTCAACTGATGGACACCGATCTTCAAGACTTGAGCCGATTGCGAAGCATAACATCGCTCGTATTCGGCGGAATGGATGAAAAGGATCATGTTACGGTAATTGCCCGCCTTCTCTCGATCAGAGAGCTAAAGCTCGGCGGGACAGCGATCGATAATGTGTCCCTGAGAATATTAACTGGTCTTCCGACGCTTTCAAATTTGTTGATCACCAATACTGGAATTACCGATACAGGGTTACTGCACCTCAAAGCATTTCCGTCACTCTATAAACTAACCCTGACATCAGACCAGATTACCACGCGGTCGATTCCCGACATCAATTCAGCCGCGGGATTGAGGTTCCTGCGAATCGACAACGCCAACGTGAATACGCTCGCATTGCTGCCACTGTTGAAGAATCTGGAGACACTGGAACTGCAGAAAGCTCACACCAGCATTGAGCCCGCCCATATCGACGATCTTCACAAAGCCATGCCGCATTGCAGAATCATCTGGCACGGCGGAACCATACTACCAGAGCGTTTATGAGCTCAGTCGCGGTACTGTATCTTACGATTCCAATGGCAGTTCTGCTTGCTCCTGCACTCTTCCCGGTCAATGACCAGTACGACAATTATGCATCCAGAATCAATGTTCGTCGAACAGGTCAACTCTGTTTGCGTCGCGACGTAAAGCTGGGCCGCATAACCCACAAAGCTTTGCCTTCGTAGATGCGGAGGGAAATCGGGGAGCGACGGTCAGGGTTGAGCGGAGTAGGCTTGTGGCGATGACGGCTAACGCTCTGATTGGTGGCGAGTAGCCATATTCACAGCAAGCGCCCACAGAGGAGGCTCCTCGGACATCTGCCCGCCCACGAATTTCGGCTGGTAAAGTTTGACAGATTTCAAGGCGCGGTTAACCTTTGGGCAGTTCGTGTCGCACAATCGCGTGATCGGGCGACAAGTTGTCAGACAAAACTTTGTTAGGCGACCTGCCGAAATGGCGTTTCCACGCAAGGGCTCGGTTCTGATCCACGTCGATGGCATCGACTACCGGTGGCGAGTACGCAATCGGCCGACGTATTCGCAGGCGCTCTCTGAGCAAGGTCTCGTCGTCACGATCCAAACCGAGTCCAATCCACTTTGCGTCCTAAGAGTAACGCTCAACTGCGCTCGTCCCGACAACTGGATTCTGGAAAACAACGATTCCGTAACACCGTCCAAAGTGTCCGCATTTATTCGTGCAGCGCTCGCCGATGGTTGGCAACCCAATTTGCCCGGCAGTGCCCACGAAATGCATGCAGAACTCGAGATGTGACCGGTCGCCTAACATGTTTTTTACGCGAGGCGATTAGCGTTCACATTCGCTCTTTGGCAACGGGCGTTCGTATTGGTAAAACTTTTCGTAGTTCATACTCGCCCGCTTCGTTCACAGCGGTGACGTCAAAACCTTCCATCGCCGCTGTCGTTCGCATCGTAATGTCAGACTTCTTGAGGCTCCCTTCGAACCTGCGCCAAGCAGGTGCGCACAACATAAATTTTTGCTCATCGGCGACGCCATGGCCATTGAACCCACCTGTACGATTCGACAGCGGTGTCCAGTGTGTAAAGGCACTGGAATCGACCCGCATTTGCCGCATCGATACACTAAGGGAGGGCACAACGCCCGCGACTGTGAACGTTGCGATAGAGAATGCTACATCTACATTGAGGTCCTCGCGACGCTTCATCCCGAGCACGACGACAGAACGCGTAAAGAATCGAGTTGAACCTTCAATCCGACGAACCACGGATGAACGCCGTTCACGGTAATGCACTCGCAGAGTTGGCGAATGAATGGTGATCTTTCACGCAGACCTTCGCTGTTTGTTCTGGTTGCGCTCCGTTGATAGAAATGCACGTCATTTGAACTTGAATGTCATCGCAACGGCGTTGTTGCAGAATCTCTCGTTGGCGGATACCAGCGATCTCAGAATCCGACTCCAATCCCTACAGTTCCCCAAGCAGGATGGCACACGCCGATCGTCCAGTTTCACATTTCCGTCTCTCGCTTTGCGCTGCGACTTGGTTGGTCGGAACGTTCCTGATTTCTGCTCTCTGCGTTGCCGACGAGATTACCGCGACACGAATCCCCGGTTAGCGTTGATCAGTGTTCCCAAAAACTCGCTGCGCCGAACACTAATCTTCGCTAATCGAACACTAATAACAATACTGGGTGCGTCGCCTGGCAATTGAAGCGGTTTCTCAGGCAAGGCCTTCCGAACATGCTCACCCTGTTTGGCAACGCGGGCTGGCATTGGTACAACTTCTCGTCGTTCAGACTCGCTCGCTCCGTACGGGGCGGTATTGGAAAAACCTTCCTTTGGGCGGCCGCTCATCCGAATATGGAATTCATCTTTGAACTGATCGCACAGATCGTCCTTGAAGTTGCCGTGCAGGGCATCTTCGAGCTGGGAGGCCGCGGCATCGTGTCGATATTCCGCAGGGACGGCGATACGGTTAAGCCGTGGCTCGCTATTTTCGGCTACATCGCCATGGGCGCAATTGCTGGTGGCATTAGCATCTGGTTGATCCCTATGCATTTGCTCAAATCACCCGCACTCCAGATTCTGAATCTCGCGATCACCCCGATTCTCCTCGGTTTCATCTTTGATGCTCTTGGTCGCTGGAAGACGAATCACGACAAGCCTCGCCACGCAGCGGATCGTTTCTCGTACGGCTTCATGTTTGCGTTGACGATGGGATTGATTCGATACTTTTTCGCGGCGTGACGTAGCCGTACGCGCCCACATCGAACGAGCGTCATCAACCTGTGAGCACTCAAATTCAAAAGATTTTCCCGAAGCTGACCTCGATCGTTTTACGACAGGTTTTCGAACGGGCTCATCACGCGGAGCGATGAT
>JAGQQS010001040.1 GCA_020426105.1 Planctomycetaceae bacterium | reverse complement strand
CCAGCGGCCAAAGCCCAGTCTGTCGTGTCGCTGTGATTATTAATATTAATGAGCGGAGATTTGGGTTCAGGCCCGGCATGGTTGACACCTCCAGCGCCGTGCCGTGAGGCCCCAGGTTGCTGAAGTGTGATTGTCGAAAGTGAACCGTACAGGTGCCATGCACTGCTGCAAAGAATCACGTGTCTCCGAGCTCACCGCAAGGCCTGCGTGAATCGGATGCAGATCCACATACGCGATACGCGCTGTATCCAACCCAATGATGCCAGCCCGCACTTCCAGTCGGTGACGAATCGATTTTTTGCCGTGTGAGAAGTCCTTTCCCGTTTCAAATCTCCTACAATACACACATGCGTCAAACACACCGATTAATCAAATGCACGTACAAAATCCAGGCAAAACGGGCGGATTCACAACTTGTTGGGACGTCGAAGACTTTCATTCCTCTGTATTTCAGGCCTGGAGGGCCGACATATCCAAAGCCGGTCGCTTACCGGGTTGTTGATTTAGTTTTTTAACGGCAAGCCGCAGGCGACGTTGCCCTGGTTCGCCTACGCCTGCGGCTCGCCGTTAAACGAAAACACCCTATACAGTAGTAAATCAACGGCCCGTCACGCCACCGGCATTGGATATCTCAGCCCTCCGGGCCTGAAATACTGAGGAATGAACCTTTTCGAGGTCCCAACAATTTTTGTGAATCCGCCCGGTCGCGACCTGCTGTTGGAAAACGAATTGAGCTGGTTCGTTTCGACCAACACGGTCGGGTTGGGGACATACCAGCGCCGACGGGCACAAGTTGAGCGACTCGTGTGTGATTTGTGCGTGAGAATGTGGAAGTCCCATTTCACACCTGCCGAGGATGTCGAGTCAAATGGGGCGTGGAGATGAAAGGACGCCGCTTCCTGCGGGCTGGCCGGGGCATTCAGAAACTCACGACTTCCTCGCGTACCACGCCGCGCATGTCCATTTCAAATTCGATATCAATCACCGGTGGTCGCGTGTAGAACCAGTGCACACCGCGGTGTGCAATCGCAGGAAGCCGTGGCAGCAGGACACTTTCCAGCAACGGACGCAGCGGGTGTGCGGTGTAGACATCCAGTACGGTCAGCAGATCGCTGTTGCCGCCAAGCGTCTCCAGTCGGGAATTCATGATGCCTGCGACACACTCCGCCTTTTCAAGCAGTGCTTCGGGGCTGGTTTCGCCGACGCGCACGATTCGGCGTTCCGACAGCTCTCCATCGGGCAATTCACCGCCGCCCGCGACCACGAATGTAGAGCGAGAAATGTTCGAGGGCAGGGCATAAGAGAATGCAAACAAACTTGCCTCGCGCGGGGGATCTACAACAGGTGATACGTTCGTCCGCGCCACAGGATTGACGCCGTCCACCATCATGTCCCAGTCAAGCAACAGCTTACGGTACTGGTCGTTGAACTCCACAAAGCCCCGCAGCGGATAAGGTTGCGGGCACCGCAATTCAACAGCACACAGATTGCGGCAAGTCAGGTTGCGATCTTCCAGATAGCGACGAGCGGCATTCAGACCGGCGTGCCATGGCAGCAGCGTCTGCAGTGTGGCATGGACAATTTCGAATCCAGGCATCGCGACGACACCGGCGGAATAGGGCGCGATTGCCGGGATAAACTGGTATCCTCCGGCCACGTTCGACGACAGTATACTTGCCACACAATTCCTTTCGGTACACACTATGAATCAAGCGAAAATTGAAACGATGCTGAAACAATCGCTGAGCGACGGCAAGCTCTCGCGGGCCGAGAAAGCGACACTCAAGGCAATATTGACAAATCACACTGACACGTCAAATGAACGTGATCTGCTGCGCCATCGCGCCTTCGAAATCGCACGGGAGTCTCTCCTCGGACCAGACGCGAAAAAAGCCGTTGACTGGCTTAAAGATGTGACCGGAATCCTCATGCAGGCTGAACGTCCTTCTCGGGGCGAATCAGCACAAAAGATCAGTGAAGTACTTTTCAGTCCCGGTGACGCCTGTCGCCTGCGAATTCAGGAGCTCCTGCGAAAATCACAATCGACAGTTGATATCTGTGTATTTACCCTGACAGACGATCGCATCGCGGAGGCTGTCATGGAAACTGCCGCACGCGGAGTGAAGACACGTATTATCAGCGACAACGACAAATCGCTCGACCTTGGCAGCGATATGCGTCGTCTGCATTCAGCCGGAATCCAGGTCCGGCTTGATAAAACGCCCAATCATATGCACCACAAATTTGCGGTGTTCGATGGTAAGATCGTCGTTTCGGGAAGCTACAACTGGACGCGATCTGCGTCAGAAGACAATGAAGAGAACATCGTCGTCACCAATGACCAGACCATCGTCCGGCCGTTTCACACACAGTTTGACAGACTCTGGGCACACATGCGGCCGATTACCGGTTAGCCATGCTCGCTCTAAAATCTGCATGGCACGGACCGTTGCACTTTCGTCGATCCTCAGATACTTCTCAACGATGAATTGTTCAATGTTTCCCGCAGCCTTCCGTTTCAACAATTTTTCAGCCGAAACCGTATGCGTCAATCATTTCCTTCTGAACTACGACAGAGTGTCCGGGAGCTTGTGAACAGCCCGACACTGTCCCGCGTTTCGATGTATGCGGTCTTCGTGGCGGTTTATGCAGTCATCCCCGCCTGGTTCGAAGCCCGCAACAAACTCTCGATGCTTTCGGGTGTTCCAAGCGATATCCATGCGGCACTGACGCTTGTGCTGGGTTGGCTGCTGGTATTTCGTACCAACACTTCGTATGGACGCTGGTGGGAAGCTCGCACACTGTGGGGATCACTTGTCAATACCATGCGAAATCTGTCGCTGAAACTTGTGAATCTGATCGAAGTACCGAAGCATGATCTGAGTCGGCTTCGAAAGATTCTTTCAGCCTTTGCACCGGTGCTGAAGGATCATCTTCGCGAGGGTGCACACCTTGACGATGCCGAAGTCCTCGGAGAACTCAACGAAGTTCCGCGGCACGTGCCCAGCTTCCTGGTGTCACTTATCTACACGCGGCTCCGTGAATGGAAGAACTCAGGCGAAATTGATGGTCAACAACTCATTGTGATCGACGAAGATCTGCGAAAGCTGCTTGAAATTGTCGGCGGCTGTGAGCGCATCCGGAATACTCGGCTGGCGCGATCTTATCGAGCGTTCGCACGCCAATGTGTCTTCCTGTATCTCGCCACACTGCCCTGGGGAATCGTGCACAATTTTGGCTGGTGGACGGTCCCTTTAACCGCCATTCTGAGCTACTTCATGCTCGGCCTCGAAACCGTGGCCGAACATACCGAAGAACCGTTCGGGATGGATGAAGATGATCTCGATCTGGAGGCCATGTGCCGCACCATTGAGGCATCGATTTCGGAGATTTTTACGCATGGAAGTTCCAGCCACACACCGGCGCAGACTTCCAGGACCTGAATCATAAATTCCCGATCGGGAAACTTCAGCTTGACGGACAGGCGAACGCAGCCTATTATTCCCGATCGGGACAATTACAGGCGTCCTCCGTTAGATCGCCACAAATATTCCCGATCGGGATCAATTCTATGGTTCGGGTAGACGACGCAGGTCAAATCGGTTCGCTTGTCCGAAAACGCCGCAAGGAAGCCGGCATGACACTCAAGGAGGCGGCGGCGCTGGCTGGCGTGGGTGTTCGATTTTTGTCGGAACTCGAACGGGGAAAACCGACATTGCAGCTTGGCCTGGCGATTCAGGTTCTGCAGCTGTTTGGGCTGGAGATGCATGTCGAACAGCGGGGTGATCAACGTGCCTGAAGCCTTGTTCGTGCATTTCCGGAACGCAACAGTGGGGCAGTTGAGTCTGACCGAATCCGGCTTGATCAATTTTCAATACGGGTCGTCATGGCAACAGCATCCCGATCGTTTTCCGATCTCGATATCGCTCCCCTTGAGCGGCGATTTCGACGTCCATGCAAGTCATCACTTCTTCGTCAATCTTCTGCCGGAAGCCAGCATTCGCCAGCAGATATGTCAGTCGTTACAGATTTCGCAGGGCAACGATTTTGGACTGTTGAAAGCGATTGGTGGTGACTGTGCCGGGGCTCTCGCGATCACGCATTCGGACGCAGTGATTCAGCCTGAACAGCGATATGAGGCCGTCAGCGAACGGCAGTTGGCCGACTGGTCCGTTGGCACACCTAATGCATTTTCGGCGGTCACTGGCCAGGACGAGGTTCGTCTTTCGCTGGCCGGTGCGCAGGATAAGCTGCCTGTGCATCTGCAGGATGGCCGAATCATGATCCCGCTCGGAAGCACCCCCAGCACGTCACTTTTGAAATTTGCATCGCCGATTTATTCTCATCTGCCTGAGAACGAAACATTTGTCACGCTGCTGGCGAAAGCCGTCGGTTTACCGGTCGTGGATATTCAGCTTCGTCAGACAGACCGATCAGCAATTGCTTTAATCACTCGATACGACCGCGTGTTACAGGACGGCTACTATCTGCGACTGCATCAGGAAGACTTCTGTCAGGCGCTGGGAATTGGTCCGGCAAGCAAATATGAAAAAGAGGGAGGACCGGGACTGCGACAATGCGCGGATATCATCCGACGTCACACATCGTTTCCGCTGATAGAGCTTCAGAAACTAATAAACTGGACGCTGTTTAATCTGTTAGCGGGAAACGCGGATGCGCACGGCAAAAACCTGTCACTGTTATATTCCGGTCAGGGGGGCCTGCAGCTGGCTCCGTTTTACGATCTCGTGTGTACGCGGAACTACAAAAATATTTCGCGGCACCTCGCCATGAGTCTCGGCAGCGTGACAGATCCTGATCAGATCAGCGCCAAACAACTGCACGCCATGGCCGACGATCTGGGTGTTCGACCAACTGTGGTTCTGAAAGCAGCCGCTCGTCTGAGTGAGCAGCTGCAGCAGACCATGCCTGATGTTGTCACGCAGTTTAAGGACACATTCGGTCCGTCACCGATCCTCGAACGCATCCCCATCATTATCCGCAGACAGATTCGACGTCTGACCACGTTGCTTCGAGGATAGTGCTCTGTCAAGCCTCAGAAAAGGAGCCCCGAACCTGGCTGTTGGTCTTCAGCCCCCCCGGACAAAACCTGCGTGAGCCGCGGGGGTTGTTCGGAGGTTCTAATTCAGGACGTGGCCTTTGCGCAGCATTTCTTGTATTTTTTTCCGCTACCGCAGGGACAGGGATCATTGCGGCCTACTTTAGCCCGACTTCCCCAGGTCGCTTAAAAAAGACCATGTTTTCGAGGTTTTCGAGTGTTTTTTCTCACTACATTTGCTTCTGGATTATTTTAGAGGGCAGTTTGAGGCGGATTTTTTCCAGCAGAATTTGTTGGTGATCGGTGGGCTTTGAAATGCAGCGTGTGCGGATGTCGAAGCCTGCCCGAGTTGGCAGCACCACGTCCATCGATTGAATAGTCGACAGTTCCGCAAGCACTCGGCGAGGTTCGCTGCCCAGTCCTGCTTTGTCGCACAATTGACCTAATGTTTTCCACAGCGCGTATGCAAGGAAACATACGAAGATGTGAGCCAGCACTCGCTCTTCTTTCTGATGCCAGATCGGGCGAATCGACAAGTCACTCTTGTGAATCCGAAAGGCGGCTTCCGCTTCTGTCAATTGAATGTAAGCCTTCCAGAGTTCTTCATCGGACCAGTCTGCGACGTTTGTCCGAAGCAGATAGCACCCGGCGCTGAGAGTTGCCCAGTCACGGGTCGCGTCGATCTTTGACCATTCGATGCGAGCAGCATCCTTGTCCCCTTTTGTTACCTTCACATCAAACAGCTTTGCTGCTCGCGAATTTTTGCCGAGCATCCTGCCGATTTCGCGTTCCACCTTCATGGGATCGCGTGCCTGCTTTTCGCAGCGTGCCTTCATGCGAGTCAGTGCCTCTTCGATCTTCTTCTCGAAGCGCTGTGTAATGCCTTCTTCCTTCTTTGATCGTTCGCGACTGCGACAGAGAATGAATCGCTCCGGTGATGAATCGCTGTCCGATGTTGAAGCATCATCGTCGTCAGACTTCGGCCATGGCACGATCTTTACTTCGAGTCCATCGCGGATACTCGACCAGTCCTCTTTCAAAATTTCCTGTTCGAATTTTTTCAGCATCGACTTCGGGGTACCGACGATGTACCGTCGGCCACCTTCGCGAAGGAATTCAATATTGTCTTCACTGACCATGCCACGGTCCATCACCCAGATGCGTTTGCTTTTCCCATAACGGCGTTCCATCGTTTCGACAACATGCTCGACAGTCGTCACATCAGCCGTGTTTCCCGCAAAAATCTCATAACCCAGCGGCATCCCACAGCGGGAAACGACAAGTCCGATGCACACTTGCTTGCAATCGCTGCGTTGATCTCGCGAGTGGCCGCGCTGAGCCAGCGGGAAGTCGGCAGCGCCTTCGAAGTACGTGCTTGTGACATCGTACAGCAGCAGGTCGTATTCCAGTCCAAAGAGTTCACCGAGACGGTTCTTCAAATGGACTTCGAGTGCTTCCTTGTGAGGCAGCAGTTGATCGAGCGCACGATACAGTCGATTGTCATCAATGCGTTCTTCAGGAACACCGAGCAGATCCGGGAGTGCTGTTTTCGGATACCATTGCTCGGCGATGTACAGTTCGCTGGAAGGCTCGAGCAGTCGCGCGATGATCAGAATTAGTGAACTAACATCCCACGGCACATGCTCGCGGCCTTCCGGAATCACGTTCTCCAAAAATGTGTCGAGCTGCAGAATGCGAATCAGATGCAACGCGAGCCATGGACCGCCAAACTGCCGCAAGTTTTCGACGCGTACGCCACCCGCATTCACTTCGACCCAGCGCGGCTGAACTGCCGACTGATCATCATCAAACTCAAATCGCAATTGCCGTCCGAGCGGCTGCATCTCTTTCGTATCGGAAGTTGGCTCGATCGACTTCCGGGCGACATCAACGGCCTGCTGGACACCCAGTCGTCCAGCTTCGTCAAGTTTTCCCAGCCAGGCCACAATGCGTTGCCGAGGACCGTTGGCGGTTCGATGCGATTCCACCAACGCCCAATACGCTGTGCGTCGTCCAGCTTCCTGCTTAAAGAACTGTCTGATAAACATAGCCGGGGATGTTATCGCCGGATTTCACACCCGCCAGATACCAAGTTCTCACTACATCACGTTTTGACTTTCCAAACACGGCTGTTTTCAAAATCCTGTTTCAAAAACACGGCAAACAATTTTCCCTCCGTGACGGAATTCGACACTTCTGGGGAAGTCGGGTTAGTTTTCCCCTTGCGATTGATAACGCAACGGGTGAAACCTTCAATGCCTATGACGTCAATTACGTGCCGAACTTTGTGCTGATCGGGCGGGACGGCCGAATAATCTCCGACCGAGTTGCGGATTACGATTTGTTGATCGAGGTCCGGAATGCTGTCATCGACCCGAAATCCGGAGCGTGACGCCTTTTGGCATCTCGAGACTCTTTGGTTTTCCTGCATCGATCCATACTACCTGGCGGTCAGCATTTCAATCAGGTACTCCTTCGTATTTGAATGCTTCACATCCGGAGCATCGGGATAACTCAATTCACAGTTCACCCCCGCACGCAGACAATGTTCCTGCAGCTTGACGCCGAAGTCAGCGGAATGTGTCGGATCTTTCTGAGCCTGTCCTGGTGCGGGTGGAACGGCGTAGGAAAGATAGACAGGAGGATCGTCGGACGTGACAAGCGCATACGGAGAGTATTCCTGAATCCATGGCAGGAGCTCTTCGCGTCGAGCAAGGAACGCCGCGAAGTCACGGGCCTTTTTGCCGTTGACCTCTTTGAAGATCCCGAATGCGTGGCTGCCGTAAGTGCTGTTGGGAATCCATTCCTTCATTTGCTGCGGATCAAGTGAGGTCTGGGCTCCTGAAACCGCAGCACACAACAGGCGCGTTGACTCGCGGGAAACCGGATCGCTGCTGTTCGGATCAGCCAGATCATCATGAAATGCCAGCCACAGGCTTGAACAGGCACCCGCGGATCCGCCTGACGCAGCGATCCGGGTTTTATCAATATTCCAGTCCGTGGACTTACTGCGAACAAACTGCAGCGCGCGGGCGGCATCGTGCAGACAGCCTTTGACAGGTGGCTCAACGCCGTCTGCCATTGCCTCTTCGATAAATCGATATTCGATCGAGACAACGGAAATACCAGCCTTGTGCATGGCGGGCACCATTGAGTTCATGCCACTCATGCGATTGCCTGCCTGCCATCCGCCACCATGAATAAAGAACACCAAAGGAGTTGGTTTTTCCGACTCCACTTTCCAGAAACTCAGCACCTGTTTTGGATGCGTGCCGTACGAAACTTCTGCTTCCGTTGGCTCAGGCGACGGTGGCTGCTTCTGAACGGTTTTATTTTCGTCGGCTGTTCCGGTTTCAACGGCGATCGCAAGACTCAGGAAGACGGCAATCAAACGGACAGAAGGACGTTGCATAGCTGAAACCTTGAAGATGTGACTGATGTCGACATGCCGGATGTCGCTCAATAAGTACTGGATGAAGTAAGTTTTGTATCAACACTCGTCGTTATCCGCAGCCGGGAACCTAGCCCTCCTGCAGTGCTTTCACGATATCCACAATCGCTTTCTTGCCATCTGCGTACAGCATCAGCGAATGGTCCAGCGCAAACAGGGGGTTGGCAATCCCCGCGAAGCCGGGGCTGAGGCTGCGTTTAATATTGACCACACTGCGGGCGCGATCGACATCAATGATCGGCATTCCGGCAATCGGGCTGTTGGGATCTGTCCGCGCCAGAGGATTTACCACGTCGTTGGCGCCAAGCACAATGGCCACATCTACCTGATCCATCGTGGCGTTGACTTCATCCATTTCCTTCAGCCGTTCATACGCGATATCTGCTTCCGCGAGAAGCACATTCATGTGGCCCGGCATACGACCGGCTACCGGATG
>JAGQQS010001039.1 GCA_020426105.1 Planctomycetaceae bacterium | reverse complement strand
CGTTTTGATTTTACTGTTTTTTTGCCTGTCAAAATACTTCACAGCGTTGCCTGTCAGGCTAAGCGGCGAAGCATTTTGCGGCCGTCAAAGCAGATGTTGGTTCGTTTAACCGCGTGCCCAGCGGGAACGGGAAAAAAACGGGCGAACTACTTCACGCCACTTGTGCCCGTTGCCGGTTCGATCTGAACGAGATTCTTTGCCGCCAGCTCAGCGTAACAGTCCGGCAGATCAAAATGAGCCAGCACATCCGGCAACAGTGTGGCCAATGGCCAGTTGTAATCTTCCGTTTCGGCAATGTCCGCATAGGATACGAGGGCGTGCTTGAGCGTAACTCGCTTCACAGATGGCGACTGTAACGCTGCAAACGTTCCGCATAATGCTCCCCAGCCGCGAGCTACCAGATGAATTTCTGTATGCCCCAGAGATTCGAGCCATTGCAGCACACGCAACACATCATAAGTCTTCTGGCCGAGATACGGGCGGTCGAGCATCAGTCCATGGACCGCGTAGAAATAGTCGCAACCGTAGCTGCTGTGGAATGAATCCGGTTCGCAGGTCCCGGGCAGAGACTCGCCAATTCCGCGTACATCGCAGGCAAAAAACGCCGCTTCAGGTTCGGCTGCCACGACGTCGCGAATCAATGGTTCGTCACGCAGTTCTGCGTCACTCGACAAATGGGCGACGTAAAGGAATGCGGCGGCACTGGTCGCTCGTGGCCGCGAATATGCAGGTTCGTCCGTCAATCGAGTGACGATCGAGTGAATGCCGGGCTCCGTATCGACCGCGTACAACACAGCCTGTGATTTTGGATAGCCACGTGCACCGGGGCTCCTCAGGATTCTGTATTCCGGCGGCGTTGAGGGTAGTACGGGAAGTTGCAGCACATCGGCCACCGCGGTCTTCAGCGCTGAACCTCGAATTGATTGACGCTCGGCAGCCAATTGTTGTGACTTATCACGAGTGAACTCAAAGACAGACCTCGTTCCTTCGATTGCATCCACTTGCCCTTGCGGCGTACACCAGAGTGTTTCATCCTTCTCGAGGATCAACTGCGGTTCGCTGACAAAGGGAACGTCACCCGTCGACTTCAGAACCCCGGTGAATCCCATCGTAGTCAACGGTGACTTTGATTTCTGACCGGAGGCCTGCGCGAACCAGCTGTACATCGCTTCGCGATTTTCCTGTGAATAACCGTGCCCGGTAGGTCCAATAAACAATGCAATATTCTGTTCAGCACCCAGCAGTGAATACAGGCGCCGCAGTCGTTCGTAAGCTTCTTCAGCTCCACGCACATCGAAGTAATCGCGTTCCTTGGCCAGGATGATCACGGGCCGCGGCGCTAACGCTGCCAGAAAATCTGCGTGATCAAGTCCAAGTCCGATAGCGCGCGGTGGACACTGCTCCGTGTCCGCCGGCAGTTCATTTTCGAGATTTCTGCGAAACGTGGTCACGAAACAGCTGGGAGCCGACATTGTCCAGCGCGACTCCAGCCCCGTCAGCCAGGTCGTCATCGTGCCTCCGCCTGAGTTCCCGGTGACGCCCACATGATCCGGATCTACCTCGGGCCGCGTCAGCAGGTAGTCCAGAGCGCGTATACCATCCCACGCACGCCAGCTGCCCAGGAATTCGCCGACGAGAAACTGCTGGTTGCCTCCGTGCAAATGCTCCCGAACGCCCGCGCCCTTCTTTGAAGTAAGTTTGTCGGTGACGTACTGCAACCTTTCGCCCTGTCCAATCGGATCATAGATAAGACACATCATCCCGAGACGTGCCA
>JAGQQS010001038.1 GCA_020426105.1 Planctomycetaceae bacterium | reverse complement strand
GGACGAGGCGACGAGTCCTTCACAGTCGGGGACTCGTGGCCTCGTCCACTACGGTAAATTCTTTTCTGCCGTTCGCCTAAAACCCAGCCGCTTCAATATTCGGGACCATTCTGCGAGACGTTTCCGGATCCGCTTCCGAGCCAACAAAAATCTGATCTATCGGCCGGAAAAAAAAGACGCTACTGTTCCGCTGCCTTCGGCAGAATCTGCCGCTGAAAGTCAATTCACGGCAGTATTCGCTCAAACGGCACGGAATATGCAAAATCCGAAGTTGTTCATGAGTGACGCAGAAACAGTTGTAGTTTCCGAGTGACACATGAATGAATTGCCAGAAGTTCTTGTAATTCTGACAATTTGCCCGGTCTCGCTGGAATGGATTTCAGGGACCGAGCGACGTCGTAACCGTTTGGCATCGGATTGCTGAACGTTTGCGCGGGCCAATAGTTTCTTTAGGCAGGGAAGCCCCTATGAAGATGCTCATGTTGCTGATGCTGGCTGTTGATGGTGCATCAACATCAGCGCCGGACGTTCAGTTGCTCGATTTCTCTGCTGGTTACTGTGGCCCCTGTCAGCAGATGGTGCCAATTTTGCAGCAGATGGAAACCGCCGGTTATCCAATTCGGAAGATTGATATTACCGAAGACCCCGAGCTGGCCCGACGATTTAAGGTGGATCGTATTCCCACGTTTGTGCTGCTGGTTGAAGGTCAGGAGGTCGAGCGGTTCGTGGGGCTTCGCAGTGGTGATGAACTGCGGCAGGCGATCAATAAGGCCGCGAAGGAACTATCTCGCAAGCGCGCTGCCGAACCCGCAGCAAAGTCCGGACCAGCGGCTGCAGAGCCACAATTTGTATCGGTGGAGACCGAAATCGCGGCTCCCGCCAAATCCGGGTCGGGGAGAGGCTCTGATGCTGAACCGAACGATGTCGTCCGTCCGCAGGAAAAGCGTTCGCTCGGGGATATGTTCCGTCGCATGATTGGAAAAGGTTCTGGTGGTGCTGAAGCGCCGAGCCTCCGCGGTCAGGATCCCGCCTCAAACGAAAACGCGTCGTCTGCGGCGTTTCGAAATGCCTTTGCCGCGACGGTCCGGATTCGTGTTGCGGGCAAATCGACGGAAAAGAATGAGTACCTTCAGGATGTGGGTACCGGCACGATCGTCCACAGTACAACCGGTCGCGCAATTGTGTTGACGTGTGCACACTTGTTTCAGAATATTCAGGTGAAAGAAGCGGTTGTGGAAGTTGATGTATTTGAGGACGGAAAGGCTGTCACTTACCCCGCCAAACTTGTTGGGGGTGATCATGATGCAGACCTTGCTTTCCTGCAGATTCGCACATCGAAAATATTTCCTGCTGTTCGTCTGAGCTCGAAAATTGTTGAAATGAAACCAGGTCAGGCATTGTTCAGCATTGGCTGCAATGATGGTGCTGACCCAACCAGACTGAACACGAAGCTCGTGGATATCAATCGCTACCACGGTCCTCCAAATTTCGTATGCTCGGTGGATCCCGCCAGCGGACGCTCGGGGGGCGGACTCTTCAGCGTGAGTGGCGAGCTACTCGGAGTTTGCAGTTGCGCGGATCGAGAAACTCATGAAGGGCTGTATGCGGCGCATGGGGCAATTCTGGAGTTGATGGCATACCTTGAGTTGGATGAAATTCTGACACCGACATCCGCTGAAGGTGAAGATCCGTCGCAAATCTTCCGGGAACAAATCACAAAGCCCTCTGGCAACCGCCCGGAAGCCAAACCTGCTGTTGCGCAAGTTCCTCCTGCAACGACCTCGATGGTTGACGCGGAGGAAAGCAGCGACTTCGTCGAAGTTTCGCCGGACGCCTTACTTGAAGTGCCCGATGCGTCTCCAGCGACAGTCGCAGCAGCTGGGTCTCTGTCGGCACCAACACCGCTCGCTGCACCAACAACTGGACCTGAAATTACGATTGTCATTGACGATAAGACACCAGGTTCGACCAAGCGTGTTATCGTGATTCCTCAGGCGAGCGCGTGGATGCTTGAGATGCTGACGGGTGAGACTGCTGCAGACAGCACTCAGGCTGTCACCGCAACGCTCCGGCCTGTCCGATCAGCGGTGAAAGCTGGCCGTTAGAGCCTGAACGATGGAATCGATTCGCGATGGACGCAGGCGGATTTTTGATGAACGGCGGACCACGGTAGTTTAAACAGCCGGGATATTGGACGTCACGCCATTGCCGAAGGCTCGATGACTTTGTTACAATCTGAAGTGTTGTTGAAATCGCGTCTACGCTTCAGCCACGACCGCTTGTGATAAAGTTGTTTAAGCGCGGGCGGAGCCCCTGTCCTGGCCCGGTGTATTCGCAGCCCGCCTGGGCACACGGCGAAGCGATCCTGTGGGCCTGCGCAAGTGCATTGTCTCATAAGTTTCTTCTTCCAGCCCGTGGTCGACAGGCTTGGCGTTCTTTTTTCCTGGCCTGTCGGCCACGGGTTAAACAAGACGGAACACTGCGGTCAATA
>JAGQQS010001037.1 GCA_020426105.1 Planctomycetaceae bacterium | reverse complement strand
CTCGAAACAACACAAGCCGAAATCGACGCACGCATCCGCTCGGGCGTCGAATCACAAAAGAAACAACTCCTTGAAGATGCAGTCACCAAAGCCCGAGCCGATCTCACCGTAGAGATTCAGGATCGTGACGAGCGAGTCGCTGAACTTCAGAAGCTGCTCAAGGAATCCCAATCCAATGAATTGGAACTGCGGAAACGGGAACGTGAACTGGAATCACGCACCGAGCAGTTACAGCTGGAAGTGGCCCGTCAGCTCGATACAGAGCGTGACAAGATTCGGAGCCAGGCCCGAGAGCAGTTTGAGGAACAACACCAACTGAAGGATGCCGAGAAGGAAAAGCAAATCACCGATCTACGAAAACAGATTGACGAGCTGAAACGAAAGGCAGAGCAAGGCTCCCAGCAGATGCAGGGTGAAGTGCAGGAACTCGCACTGGAAGACCTACTCACGGCGAAGTTTCCGACTGACACCATTGATCCGGTCGCCAAGGGCGTTCACGGAGGGGATGCCGTCCAGCGTGTGTTCGATCCGACAGGGCTGAACTGTGGCGGCATACTCTGGGAGTCGAAAAGGACGAAGAACTGGAGCAATGCCTGGCTGGCTAAGGCTCGTGACGATCAACGCGCCGCCCGTGCCGGCTGTGTTGTCATTGTCAGCGAGGCACTGCCGGACGGCATCCGCACGTTCGGCGTCATGGAAGGTGTCTGGGTTTGCAGTTGGTCGTGCGTCACAGGTTTGGCTGCCGCATTGCGTGCTGGGCTGATTGAAGTCGGGAAAAGCAAGCTCGCCGTTCAGGGCCAGCACGAGAAGATGGAACTGGTCTACAACTACCTCGCCGGTCGCGAGTTCCAACAGCGTATCGAAGGCGTGGTGGAAGCGTTCGTGACTATGCAGTCCGACCTTGATGCCGAGAAAAGATCGGTGCAGCGGCTGTGGTCAAAGCGAGAGAAACAACTCCAGCGAGCCCTCGCAAATACGGCCGGTCTCTACGGCGATCTTCAGGGAATCATCGGAGCGTCGATGCCGATGGTCGAGGGGCTGACGACTACGGCTATCGAAACCGACGAAGCAGAATCAACCAAACTCATCAGCGCCTGAATAAAAGGAGACCCAAGTGTCAAAACGCATCTTCATCAGCTTTGCGAAGGAAGACCAAATCTATCGGGACGGCATTGTGAAGCAGGCCCGTGACGAACGAAGCCCGTTCGTGTTCACCGACATGTCGGTGAAGCAACCCTGGGATTCCGCATGGAAAACGAATTGCCGAACCAAGATCCGTGGCTGCGATGGAATGATCGCGATGGTCAGCAGTAACACGCTGACAGCCGATGGCGCACTTTGGGAAATCAAATGCGCCCAAGACGAACGCATTCCAGTGCTGGGGATTCACATCTTCAAGAACTCCAAGGTTTCGCTTCCCGGCCTGCGAATCGTCGAATGGAACTGGACCAACATCGCGAACTTCATCAATTCACTTTGAATCGACCTAAACATGAATGAGAGCACCCAACAATCGAAGAACGGTCTGTTCGGAAAATCACGCGGCGAGTACGGAGATCGGTACGACGATCATTTGCTTGATCAGTACAAGCTGTTCGCCGACTCCGCCATCAAGGTTACCGAGTGGAGAAACTCAGCAAACAACTTTTTGCTGG
>JAGQQS010001036.1 GCA_020426105.1 Planctomycetaceae bacterium | reverse complement strand
CGCCGTTGCGACATACCCAACGAAGCGGAGTACGGAGCTTACATCTCCATGACGTCGATTCTCGGTCGTATGGCTACCTATTCGGGACAGGAAATCAAGTGGGCCGATTCCCTTGCTTCTCAAATCCGAATATCCCCGGTGGAAACATTCCACAGTTTCACCGACACACCGCCGGTTGTCCCGAATGCCGATATGACCTACACCATTCCGATGCCTGGCGTCACAAAGGTGCTGTAGCATTTAATTTCAACTTCGATGACTCTGAAGGCGTCGGCATCCGCACAGGGTGCAGCACAAACGTATGCCAGCATCTTCGATAATTCAGAAACTGTCGCGGCAGGTCATCGACAAGGTTCGACACGCGATCATCAGTCATCACAAACGCAGCGGCCGGATTCTGTTCAGCGACACGACGCTGCGTGACGGTGAACAGATGCCCGGCGCGACACTGGAACCGCACGAAAAGGTTCGGATTGCGCTCGCGCTGCAGGACGCCGGTGTCCACTCGCTGGACGCCGGATTTCCGGCGAGTTCCGAGGCTGACGTTGAAGCGATCCGCATGATGATCGGGGTTGTCACGGGCCCTGTGCTGACAGCGCTGTGCCGCACGTTGCCTGCCGATGTCGATGTGGCTGACCGCGCGCTCGAGGGCAATCCGCAACACAAACGCGGTGTGAGTCTGTTTTGTGGAACCAGCCCGCTGCATCGTGTCCATAAGCTCAATCGCAGCCGTACCGAGATCCTGAAGATCATCACGGACAGCGTATCGTATGCGGCACAGCGTTTTCGGATCGTAGCCTTCAGCCCGGAAGACGCCAGCCGCACAGAGGTGGACTATCTGTGTCAGTGTTATCGCGAAGCGATTGATGCGGGGGCTACCACCATCGGATTTCCGGATACGGTTGGCCTGCTGACGCCGGAAAAGGCTCGGGACTATATCAAAGCCATTCAGGACGGCGTCCCGAATCTGGACCGCGCGTTGCTGGCCGTGCATTTTCATAATGACCTGGGATTAGCCGTGGCTAACACACTCGCCTGCATTCAGGAGGGAGTGAACGTGGTGCAGTGCACAGTGAATGGAATCGGCGAGCGCGCCGGAAACGCCACACTCGAAGAAGTTGTCATGGCGCTCGCGCTGCACGCGGATCAGTACCAGCGGCGTTTTTCGATCGACACCACAAAGCTTGCCCCGCTGTGTCACCTTGTCGCGGAACTCACGGGAGTGGCAGTGTCGCGCATGAAGCCGATCGGCGGCGCGAATATTTTTGCGACCGAAGCCGGGATCCATCAGGACGGGCTGCTTAAGAATCCCGACACATATCTGCCATACCGCCCGGAAATGGTTGGCGGTGGGGATATACAGTTGGTCCTTGGACGCCACAGCGGTCGTCGAGCGGTCGCGCACCGGTTGACGGAACTTAATCTCAGCGCCACCGAAGCAGAAATTTCAGTCATCGTTGAACTCATTAAGAAGCAACCCAAAGGCACCGTCGTTGATGATGCGGTGCTGCGACTGCTGTGGTCTCAGGCGGAACTCAGTCGCTCCGGTCGTGCAACTCACGCAGCGCTGAAAATCTAGCCTTCCCTCAACGCCCCCTATCTCATTCCGAAACCTGCTTCCCGCTCAACAGGCGGCCCAGGAGTCTGTCCGAATAAAGGGAGAGCGAGGCTCCTGCCGAGCCAAACCTGGGCAGGGCACAAGGTCCACGTTTCTCGCGGCTCAGCAGGAGTTTCGCTCTCCCAAACAGCGATTCGATATGGACAATGGTCGTTGATCAGGGTCATGCATCTTCCTGTTCACTGATTACGATTTACAGATACAACCCTCGATGGCTCTCACACATCCACTGAATTCATGCGGCCTTTCAGGCAATGAACTGAGCAAGTTTGCAGACGCATCGCCAGGCGACAATGTCGACCGGACGATTCGCGTCGAGTCTCGATAAAAGTAGAGGCCGGGATCCGGAGTATTCTCGTTTTCAAATTGGCCGGATTTGTCGCAGAGGATTCGGCCGAGACGAATGTGATTTCCGCATTTTTCAGAAAAATCTGCACGGGAAACGGCATCCGGACCGATGTTGCAGACATACAACATTTTGTGTTGACAGAATCGAAAAGCCCACTATATTGCGGTTGTCTGTGAATTTGCGTCCGGCCAGCAAACTGCGCGAGGGCACCGCAAACCGTTGTCAGATCACGGTTTGAGTGGCCCGGAAGTGAGTTCATTGACATGGCGTGGCCGCACCGTATTCTGCGTCCCGTCCCGGTAAGGATGCCCCTCTCGACAGGAGGTCGATTACATGACAATTTCGTCGGTCGCGTATCTGGCTGCTTCCCTCATTGCCTGCCAATTGCCTCAGTCTAGTTTGCCTGATTGAGTTGCCCTGGTTAACTGTCGGTGACGGTCGCTGCGCGCCTGGTGAAAAGTGATGTTCGGTAACTCGACTTGTTTCAGTCAGGTTACGTGGTTTGCGGCGATGCCGTGAAGTGTTGAGGTCGTGTCGATTTTGATCGAGATGGAGTCTCTGCGTAAGACGCGCAGTTTTCACTGGGAAGAAGAAAGTAAGGGGAGTCGCATCGAATGATTCGAGCAGTATCGGAATGGATAATTCGTAAGCGGGACGGCCGGACCGTTCCGTTTGAACCAGGTTTGATTGCGAAGGCGATCAGCAATGCGTTTCGAGCGGAGTTGAATCTGGCGGTTAATCAGCCGTTGGATCAGGAGACTGAGCAGGAAGTGGCATCGATCACGCGTCAGGTGATCGAAGAAGTCTCAAGCGACGCGGCATCGGACCGTGGTGTCGGTGTTGAGCACATTCAGGACCTGGTTGAGATGCAGATGATGAAGCGCGGCCACTATCGAGTGGCACGTCGCTATATTGTGTATCGTGCGGAACACGCGAAGATCCGGTCTCTGCTGCATCCGGAGACAATTGAAGGTTCCGATGTTGTGGCTCAGCCACGCATGTTCGTCAAGCTGGAAGACGGTGTCCGCGTGCCGTTTGACAGTTCGCGGATTCGTCGGCGGATCGAAGCCGCATGCCAGGGGCTGCCTGAATGCGACCCGAACGCATTGCTTGAAGAAGTGATGAAGTCGGTATTCGATGGGATTTCAGTTGGTGAAATCTATCGTGCGATGATCCTGGCGGCTCGATGTCGCATCGAGCGTGATCCGGCTTTTGATACAGTGGCGGCACGCCTGCTGCGCATGGTGATCAGCAACGAAGCTCTGGGCAGTTCTCCGGTCAATCCGGCGGAATACAGTCGATTGTATCGTAATCAGTTTGAGCATTACGTCATCGACGGGATCAATGAAGACCGTCTGACACCGGACCTGCGAAATCTGGACCTGACGCGGATCGCAGCGGCCCTGCATCCGGAGCGTGATGGTTTGTTCAAGTACCCTGGTCTGCAGGCGGTTTATGACCGTTATTTGCTGCATATCGACGGGCGTCGCATTGAAACTCCCCAGTATTTCTGGATGCGCGTGGCGATGGGCCTTGCGATGCAGGAAGATCAGCCGGAGACCCGGGCGATTGAGTTCTACAACATTCTGTCGACGATGCGATTTACATCCGCCACTCCCACACTGTTCAACTCAGCAACCAATCATCCTCAGTTGAGTTCGTGTTATCTGTCGACTGTTAAAGACGACCTGGAACACATTTTCAAATGTGTTTCGGACAACGCCAAGCTCAGCAAATGGGCGGGTGGTCTGGGCAACGACTGGACAAGTATCCGCGCGACTAATTCACATATCAAAGGCACGAACGGCCGCAGCCAGGGTGTGATTCCGTTCCTGA
>JAGQQS010000065.1 GCA_020426105.1 Planctomycetaceae bacterium | reverse complement strand
AACGGGATGACCAGTTCATCATTCGGGCTCTGCAGAAAGGCTCCTAAGAAGACATCGGCTTCCTCTCTTTTACCGTCACGGTCGTAGGCCAATCGGACGGGGTCGATTCCCAGCGCCCGTGCCTGTTCGGCGGCCTCACTGAATGGCTCGACGGAGACATCCCGCCATTCAATTGAACCGCCGCTCTGAAGTTCGAATTCCCTCAGCAGGCCCCGGAGTTGGCGGCGAATCTCCACATAGTCGCCGGGAACATCCGGACTGATAAATGACTGAATCGTGATCGTCTGGGAGTGCTTCAACGCCTCCATGGTGGACCGCGTCGCGTCGGAAAGGGTAAACAAATTCTCTGCCGACCAGTCAGCCCGTGCGGGATATGTCCAGAAGATGACCAGCAGGCTACCACAAGTGATCAACAGGCACAGGGCGCGGATGGCATACTGGAATCCCATCCCCAGTTGTTGACTGGCGGCCCAGCGGCGTTTCGAAATCACCACCAGATTCAGATACAGCATCACGCTAGCAAAGAACACAAACCAGGCGATTCCCGACAGCGGCAGGATACCCACGCTGAAGTCCTGAAGTTGCTGCTGCAGACTCACCGAAGTCACGACGTTTCGCAGGTCGTAAAGGTTAATCGTCGTGCGGAGCGCACTAAAGAACCACTCAATGATATCCGTGACATAGAACAACATCACCGGCACGCAGCAGAAGACGACTCCAAGCACAAACGCCACGGTCGCATTGTTTGTCAGCGAAGAAGCGAGCATCCCGGCGGTCAGCAGGGCAGCACCGGCCAGCCAGTATCCAAGGTAAGTGCTTAACAGAGCACCAGCGTCGGGTGACCCTAACCATGTCAGCACGAAGATGTTGATCATTGAAAACAACAGGGCCACCGTATACACGGACAGCACGGCGAGGTATTTGCCGCTCAGGATCTCTACGTCTGTGGCTGGCATAGTGAACAGCAGTTCGTCTGTACCCAGCTTTCGTTCGTCAGACCATGTGGTCATTGTGATTGCCGGAATTACAAACAGGAGCAACCAGGGATACCAGATTGTAAGCTGATCCAGGTTCGCCTGGTTTGCGGCAAAGAAAGCGGAGGAGAAAGCCAGCGCAGCCGACGCGACGCAAAAGACAATAATAAACAGATATCCCAGAATACTGGAGAAATAGCTGTGAAAATTTCTTTTGGCAACTGCGAGCACCACATGACATCGAACCATGAACACACCTGCATCTGAAATAACCGACAGTGATCAGAAGGAACCGCAGCGAGCGACCGCCTTTAAGCGGCGCTGCTCGTCAGTCTGCGGAACTGGTTTTCCATATCGACTTCGTTTGATCCAAGGTCTGCTGTGGGCCCATCAAAGACCACTCGACCATTATTGACCATGACGACACGATCACACACAGCGCGCACTTCCTGCAGGATGTGCGTTGAAAGCAGAATCGTCTTGGTTTTTGCGAGTTCTACAATCAGATCCCGCACGCCGTGCACCTGATTGGGATCCAGCCCGCTTGTGGGCTCATCCAAAATCAATACTTCCGGATCATGCAGCATGGCGTGGGCCATACCCACGCGTTGGCGAAACCCGCGGGACAATTTTGAAATCGGCTTCCGCCACACTTCCGAAAGCGAACACTTGTCCGAAACCCATGCCATGCGGCGTGCGAGAGTGTCTCCCGACAATCCACGCACTTCACCCATATACTTAAGTAGACTTTGCGGCGTCATCTCCACGTACAGTGGACCGTTCTCGGGCAAATAGCCCAACGATTCGCTCGCCTTAATCCGATCCGTGCCCACGTTGATTCCGGCAAGGAACGCCTCTCCTCGACTGGGCGCAAGAAATCCGGTCAGCATCTTCATGGTCGTGCTTTTTCCGGCTCCGTTGGGGCCAAGGAACGCACAGATTTGTCCCCGCGGGACGGAAAACGTGACATCCCGTGTGGCCGCAAATTCACCATAGAATTTGCTCAGTCCGCGAGCCTCAATCATGACGTCCGATGACGCTTTTGGCGATGAACTCATTAAATAATTCCCTCGTGCGTCGATACTAAGAACAATTTCAGAACTCAGAGCAATAAGCGTCGCAACCGCCGCATCGTCCCGAGTTTCCAGCAGATTGCAATCAACCTGCCGTCGCTTTGTTACAGTTTCATTCCCCCGCGGTGCATCACGAGCCAACGCGATTCGGGACGTTTAAAATCCACCAAATTTCCACAAGATCTTAAAATTGAAGCGGCCTAAGACGCCTCGCATACCGCCGCTGAAAATAAATCAACCAAGACGACGGTGAACGGTTGCGAAGCGGATTGGCAAACACGGTCGTGGAATGCCGCCGCGCTGCCAATCCGGCAGCATTCGAAACGACCGCACTCATGTGCAAACATTGTTCCACTGTCGGCAGCGGGAAAGATCGAGCACGAAGCGTGTCATCCAGATTCGAATGAGCGTGGAAACCTGAAGCATGCTTCGGAGGGGGAGATACAGGCTGCCGATGCGAGGCCGCTCGTGGATCGGGCAAGGCGGAGGGGATTATTTCGCGCTTGCCTATTTGCTACCTGAGTGGCATGATAGTCCGCGGATCAGCACGCAACGTTGTTGAGCTTTGTGCAGATCTTCAGGAGATTGATTAGATGTCCTCACCAGCGGTGGTGCTTGAAATTGTCGATGGCCCTGCGGTCGGGCGGGTATTTACATTTCGCAGCCATGACACTTTTTCACTCGGTCGGTCCGAGACGTCCAGCCTGCGGTTGGACGATGACCTCGTGGTGTCACGCAACCATCTGCAGATAGAAATTGATCCTCCACGATGTTGCGTCCGTGATCTCAACAGTGCCAACGGGACATTCGTCAACGGCGAAAGGGTGTCAGAACGTCCCCTCAAGAATGGAGACACGATTAGCGGCGGGAAAACGCTGATCCGGGTTGTGATTCAAGAGACCGGTGACGATCCCCTGGAGTGCCTTGATGCCTCTGATGCTTACGTGTCGCTGGCGAAAACAGATTTGATGGAACTCCCGCCAGCGTCGATCCGAGATTATGTGCTGGCGGAGCAAATCGGCAGTGGAACGATGGGAGTCGTGCACCGGGCAATCCATCTGCGCAGGCGCGAAGTGGTGGCCATCAAACTAATAGCGCCAGCGATGATCGCAGATGAGGTTGTGGCAAAATCGATGATTCGCGAAGCATCTGTGCTGCGTCAACTGGACCACAAGCGGATTGTCCGTTTCATTGATGCGGGGATCGAAGGTAACCATGCCTTTCTGATGATGGAGTATGTGGCTGCGATCGACTTTATGGCACTGTTGAGAAACATGAAGTCAGCGGCCCGTGTCCGCGTCGCCTGTGGACTGGTGCGTCAGGTTCTGGACGGACTGCAGCACGCGCACAACTGTGGCGTAATTCATCGCGATGTCAAACCCGGGAATATTCTTGTTTCCCAAAACAACGGCGGACTCCGAGCAAAACTGGCGGACTTTGGTCTGGCAAAGAATTTTCTGAACGCGGGATTGAGCAAATTCAGCGGAGAAAATGAAATTAAAGGCACACTTCGGTACATGGCGCCGGAGCAAATTGAAGACAGCCGGTCGGCCACTCCGAAGTCAGATATTTACGCCGTCGGCGCCACGTTGTACGCCCTCGTCTGTGATGCCCCGATGTATGACTGCAGCGACGGACGCATTTCAATCGACGCGATACTGAGAAAGGGCCCGATCCCGATTGAGCATCACCTCGCGGATGCCCCGGCGACACTTGTTCAGATTCTGCACCGTGCCTTACAGTACGATCCGTCCTCCCGCTTCAGTACTGCCGACGAAATGCGCACAGCTCTGACTGATCTGGCAGCGAGTTAATACGTTTTTCCCAGGGCACACCGCCTCCACCGCACCACGAACAAGAACTGGCATTGGAAATCGATATCACGATTCTGCGGAATCCGAAGACGCCGCATAAACCCGCGGTCGGAGGATTCCAGCCTCCGAGTTCAGGCCGTCCGAAACCGTCGCAAAGGGGCCGAATCATTCCAGCAGTTCAGAGAGCGAAGAGAATATTCCATCCAGCAGCTGGTGATTACCAAAGTGACGATCGGTGATTACCGAGCCACTTTCAACTGTCAGACTGGAACCTGAGGGTGTAAACAGCAGGTTGGGATTCGCGTAGACGCTGCCCGAAAGCTGCGCCACTCGCGTTCCTCGGAGCGAACCATGGGTTCCTCCGCTGTTTCTGTCCCATTCATACAAACCGCCTGCGGGAGTCAGATAATACCAGGTATTTGTGCGGCTGAGTAACCAACACTCATGCTGTCCGCCGAAGTTGTAGCCGTCGTTCGAAGCTGCGTGAAAACCGAACTGAGCCTGCAAATCAGCCAGTGTCTGCTGCAACGGCAGGGGGGCCGGAGACACCTGAATCCAGCCAGCCTGCGGCACCTCGCGAATCGTGTAGTTGCCAGGCAACAGCCCCTCGAACATGTACCAACCACGTTCCTGCTCAGGTTCGATCGTCAAATTCTGATTCAGGTCGCGATCCATAGTTACCGAAGTCGCAACAACAAAACCCTGGTCATTAAGCAATTCAAATGTCCAGCCATTTAACCACGGCTCATCAGCATAAAGCCACGCAGCGATCGCTGCCGGATCAGATCCCAGAATCCCAGGCACGCTGCCCACGATTGTCGTGCCACTCGAAGAACTGATGTTCGTGGTATAATGGGTCAAACGCGTGGATGGATTCAGCACATATGTCACCTGCGTCAATGTCCCGGTCGCCGCATCTGCGACCCAGACGAGATAGGTGGGCGCTGATCCCGAACCAGGGATCGTCACTGCAGTGGGATCGAGGAGAATTGGCAGGCTGGGTTCATATACGGCTGAATTTCGCACTCCATCCGGATTTCGGTCGTACCATTTTCGACCACTAATGACCGCAGGCTGAAAGTTGCCGATTTCTCCGGCATACACCACCGTGCCTGCCGACACGGTCAGGTTAGGGTTGCCCGCGGCCCAGATGAGCGACGGATCGTTGTAGTACGCGGCTCCGGGCGTCGCCACAATTGTGCCGCCCGCGGGCCTGCCCGCCGCTGCAGGAACTCCATCCCATTTGTACAAATCGCCAATGGGTGTGACAAAGTACCATTGTCCACCAGCCGCCCAGAGCCAGCGTTCACCTCGCCCACCGTCGTTTTCAAAATATCTGCCGGTGAATCTCAGATCGAGCGAGCTGTCCAGGGCGTACATTTCAGCAGCCAGCGGAGATGATGCCGACGCACTCTGCACCCAGCCGCTCTGGGGGACTTCGCGAACCGTGAACATGCCTGGGGCGACATTTTCAAAACGAAACCATCCGCGTTCGGCATCATCCTGAATAATGCCGTCGCCGTTGCGATCAACATCCCGCGATGTCGTTCTGGCGACTACGTTGCCGAAAGCATCTACAAGTTCAAATTCAAAACCATTGAGCCAGGGTTCAGCCTCAGCCGGACCAGCAGAAATGAGCACATGCGGTTTAAACCAGACGTGCGGATCGAGCGATTCGATTGTTTGTCCCGTGAGACGATTACCTCGCCCAACCCATTCGACCAGCTCACCCGAGGGTGTGAGGAAGTACCATGAATTGTTGCTCTGCGATCGATACCAGTATTCCCTGCCGCCGAAACAGTTGTAGTAGCTCTCGCCATGGTCAAAACTTAATTGCAGCGCAGCGACCGTCGCTGAGAGTAGAATGCCATCGCCGTTGCGATCAAAAAACTTTCTTCCTTCAACGATTGACGGCAAGACCGGCTCTTCGTAAGTAATCTCCAATGCGGGACGCAATGCGGGATTGGGCGAGTCGCGGCTATTGAACGCTTTCACATTCTCAACAGTTTCACTGCCGTGGATTAACCAGCCAAAATTAAGACTTGAATCGTCGAGCCAAGTCTGGACATCTCCGATCAGGTCCTCGCTCGTCCATTCGTAGGTGCCCAGAGCATCGACTGAAACCACTGCAGATGCTCCGGCAAAGTCGCCGCCGGCATTTGCCCATGCGGCGCCGTCAAACATGGAAAAGTGCCATGTCGCATCAAATTGTTGAGCGGTCGCTCCATCGAACTCATTGCCCGGTGCGTCTGAGGCGGCTTCGCCCCACGCTTTCGTCACTCGATGCATACTTACTTCAGCCGCACCGCCGATGGTCTCTGCGAGATTCATCGTCAGGACGGCATCCAGAATCGTGGATCCGAATGGTATTCCGGCGGAAGCAAGATCAAACGAAACCAGTCCGCGTCTGGTGGCCGCCGCCCCAGTGGCGCCACCGGCCACAATAAACTGGCCATGTCCGTTCGAAACGTCACTTGGCAGAACATTGTAAATCGTTGTGTCGTGGTTAGCCAGCAGCTGAACAGTCGCAGCACTCAAGAGACAACGCGACTCCAGGACTTCAGTCACTTGCTGTCCGCGAATGTCACGCAGCGGCTCTCGCCTGAAGCTTCGCCGGTTGCATCGTCTGATCCCCATCGTCCAGCCCGCCCATTGGTTCACGGCAGCCCCCTTACGCCTGAGTACTATACGGAGTTTCACGCAGATTTAAGGCGATGTTCCTCTTTCCGGAGCAGGAATCGATTAATTTCGGAGAAAATTTTCAATCGATCCAAAATCCAATAAGAATTTGACGCACTTTTGAAGCCGCGTTGATGTTAAGGGTGGACTGATGAGCCGGGTCCCACCAATTTTCCGAAGTAATTGACATTTCACCCGAACAGACGTTCAAAAACTCCCAGTTTAACAGATTTGAGAATCAGTATTTATTTTGCGACTTAAAGGTCGCGTCGTACTATGGGACGCTGTAGGGTGGACCCTCAGGATGGTCAAAGCCATCGCCATGTCGCCTTCTGGCACGCTGTAGCCTCACCTGGAGTTTGAGGCGTGATTGGCGTCACGGCGGCCTTCGATGGTCAGAGTCGTCTGTTACCTCCCTGCTCCTCCCGTTGCATCTGCGAATGCGACACCAGCGGGAATTAGTAATCCTGCCCATTACCCTCCCACCCAAGCTGATATTTAGGATTCAACATGTCAAAACACACGCTCTCCCAGATTCTGCACGCGTTGCGCATTGTTAGCCGCGGTCTGTGGTCCAGATCCAATCGTCGAAGTGGTCGAACATATCTGCATCCTGTTCAGCGACTGGAAGACAGGGCTTTGTTGTCTGATGTATTTCCGTACATGGTGTCGATTGATCGAAATCCATCGGGGGCTTTCACCAATGCCAGTTCCGTTGACTTTGCTGCGACGTTCAGCGAACCGGTGACCGGCGTCGATGTTGCCGATTTCAGTTTAGTTGCGGGAGGGACGATTTCATCCACGTTGACAACCGTCACCAATTCCGGAGATGACATTCACTATACGATTACAGTTAGCGGAATTACCGGCGATGGAACACTGGGGTTGAACCTGGTTGACAATGGCACCATCAAGGACTTCGCTGGCAACGGAATCATCACTCCGAATTCCGCCGCGACGTTCTCAGCACAGCAGACGTATACCACAGATGTACTTCCGCGATTCGTTGCCGTGGGGGACGTCAATGGAGACGGTAATATCGACGTTGTCACTGCGAATTTCGTCCCTGCCGTACCCAGCAAGGTCAGTGTGCTCCTGGGTAACGGGAGTGGAGCTTTTCCATCATTCCAGACATTTACAGTCAGCACTGACGTAACATCCGTGGCCCTCGGAGACGTGAATGGTGACGGGAAACTCGACATCGTTGTATCCAACAGCGGCGCCAACAATGTGGGCGTACTCCTGAGAAGTGCCGATAACACGACGTTCAATGCCCAGACAACCTTCAGCGCAGGAGCATCTCCCAGCTCAGTGGCTCTGGGAGACGTCAACGGTGACGGGAAACTCGACATTGTCGTGGCTAACAGCGGTGCCGGGAATGTAGGCGTGCTTTTGAGAAGTGCTGACAACACGACATTTAATGCTCAGACAACATTTAGCACAGGAGCGGGATCGACTCCGAACTCAGTGGCGCTGGGAGACGTGAACGGTGACGGAAAGCTCGACATTGTAGTGGCAAACAGCGGTGCAAATAATGTGGGAGTACTTCTGCGAAGTGGGGATAACACAACGTTTGACGCGCAAACGACCTTCAGCACGGGAGCGGCATCAGCCCCGAAATCCGTGGCTTTGGGAGACGTAAATGGCGACGGACGACTTGACATTGCTGTAGCGAACAGCAGTGCAAACAACGTCGGAGTATTCCTGAGAAGTAACGATAACACAACATTTAATGGGCAGACGACGTTTACCACAGGGACTGGATCTACTCCAAACGCGGTCATCCTGGGTGATGCAAATGGTGACGGTAACCTTGACATCGCTGTCACGAAGAGCAGTAGCAGCAGCGTCGGGGTGTTTCAGGGAAATGGTGATGGGACATTTTTGGCACAATCTTCATTTGGTACAGGATCCACACCGAATTCATTAGCGATGCGAGACCTGAATAAGGATGGCAAGCCCGATCTTGTCGTTGCCA
>JAGQQS010001035.1 GCA_020426105.1 Planctomycetaceae bacterium | reverse complement strand
GTGTGCAGCGCCAGCGGAACACACCTATTTGCGTTTTCCAACCATAGTGCCTTGCGCTCCGCTGCACGCACCCTGTGGCTGAAAGCCTATCGGCTGTACCAGCTGCACAGCGCCGTGATTTGCTGCATCTTTGCCAGTTGCCGGATTCGTTTTTTTGATCCTGCCGTGGCAAGGGCAGGGGAGTAGCCGAAATTATGGTCCACGGTTGCCAAAGCAGCCTGTACATCGGGCAGGGCAACCGTGCTTCGACCATCGCGAGTGGCTCGCATGTGCGCGACCCATAGTGTCGCCGGGTACATCAAGGCCAGACTGCGAAAACCGTCGATGAATGACATCTCGTAGAAAGCGGCCCCGCAGAAATGCAGCCCCTGCAGTTTGACGCGAAAGTAGCGGACGAAGAGTTCATCAAATTCAGGGTTGCGTCCGCCAAACTCACCTTCCAGTTGTGAAAAGGTGGGCATCTGGTTCGATCCGGTTGATGCATCCATCGATTCTGCGATGCCGCGGGAAAAGGCGACACGTACCGAAATCGGATCCGCCATTTCCGGAACACGCCCACGGCCCAGCGTAAACCGGACTCCGTCACTCAGCAGACGCAACCGTTCCATCAGACCACCACGCGCTGTGAGTTCCGTATCGTGTCGCAACAGCTGCGCGACGAATTGACGAAACATCGTCCGTGCGATCGAAGTGGGTTTCAGCAGCGGCGCTGTGTCATCCGGAAAGGCCCGAACAGAAGCCTCGTGCAAGGCAGGCAGCAGGCGTCCCAGCGGATCACCACGCAGGGCATCGTCGGGAGTTTGTTCGAGCAACTCCAGCCAGCTTAAGACACGCAGCAACCGTGTGACAAAGCTGGCCTTACCTGCTGAAAGTCCACGTTCAATGAATGCCAGCAACAGCGTCACGTCCGGCCATGTCAGCGGTTGCTGGCCGGAGCCGAATGGTGGAGCTTTTGGAGCCGTGTAGTTTGATGGTACGATTTCCTGCGCGAGTGCTTCCAGATTCTTCCGCTGCTGCGCCACGGGCTCGCCGAGGTTCTGCACGACTGACGGACAGCTAAAACGCAAACTTACCGTCACAGAATTGCCCGACGGATGAACCGCATACGGATAAGCGCGGCAAGCCAGTGGTTTGGCGGCTTCTCCAAACTTCGCATGAATCCGACACAGGCCTTTCTCATCCAGGAACACGCAGGCTCCGTCAGCCTGATGATTGAGTCGAAAACGATCTCCATGGGCGACGATCAGCGGTCGATCATCGACGACGCCATCAGCAGTCTTCCATTTCTGCTTATCGATTCGTTTCTTTTCTTCAGCAGTGATGACAATCTGATGTTCCCGGCAGCAGCCACCGCAATTGTGACAGCTCCAGTTCTGCAGAATCGGAAGAATGACGCCCGGCCGAGCCATGATGAAGGGGACTTCTGAAAAATCAGCGAACGATGCACTACTTTTCGTTCAGCCATTCGAGGCCATAATCATTTTCAAATTCACGATACATCGCGTGAATGTGGTCCTGTGGCGAACCGCCGAGCTGCTGGGGGGAATATTCCATAAACACACGTGGCCCCTGGATGCGATAATACGCGGCGCTTCCGCTGCTCGTCGGGCCGTGCCATGAGAACCATGTTTCGGCCAACTGTGCCTCGATGGCTTGCTGACGCTCTGCGGCATCTTCTTCATTCAGCAATCCGATGCGCTGGGCCAGAAGTTTCTTCAGTAACACGTGCTGCTGTTCTGTCAGTTCGTCCGCTCGAATTCCCGCCGGAGCTGGATGGACATCATCGCGGCCAGGCCCAAGCGCCAGATCAGCAAATTGATCCTCCAGCACTGCTTTCTTTTTTTGTTCATCATTCAGCGAGTTCACCAGTTCAAATGCGAGCTTCACCTCGTCAGCCATCTGCACGATCTGTTTCTCGTCCTTCACATATCTCATGGGCTGC
>JAGQQS010001034.1 GCA_020426105.1 Planctomycetaceae bacterium | reverse complement strand
CGAAGAGCAGTAGCAGCAGCGTCGGGGTGTTTCAGGGAAATGGTGATGGGACGTTTTTGGCACAATCATCATTTGGTACAGGAACCACACCGAATTCATTGGCGATGCGAGACCTGAATAAGGACGGCAAGCCCGATCTTGTCGTTGCCAACTTCAATGCATTAAGCAACACCGTGAGTGTGCTGCTAAATCCGCTGAAAAACGACTTTACCGGTCAAGTCTATACGATCGAACATGTCGGTCCCGTATTTACGAGTTCTGCGACAGCAAACGTTGCTGAAAATACGACTTCAGTGATAACGGTCACGGCAACCGATCCAAGTGCTCCGGTCACTTTCAGTAAGACTGGAGGAGACGATGCTGCTCAGTTCACGATCAATCCAACGACGGGTGAATTGACGATTGTTGCCCAGGATTTTGAAGTTTCGGCCGACTTCAATCTGGATAACATTTACGAAGTGCAGATCACGGCGACAGACGCCGCAGGCAACTCATCTGTGCAGTCGTTGAGCATCACCATCATCGACGCTAATGATCCACCGACAGATATTCTGCTTTCCTCGACAACGGTATCAGAAAATACGGCAAGCGGTACGTTTGTCGGCAGTCTGCAAACAGTTGATGCCGACATCCTGGATAGCCACACCTATCAGCTCGTCGCAGGTTCCGGCGATGCGGACAACAGCAGTTTTCAAATTGATGCAGGTACATTGAAGACCAACGCTGTTTTTGATTATGAAACGAAGAACAGCTATTCCATTCGGATTCGCACAACCGATTCCGGTCTGGCCAGCTTCGAAAAGGTATTCACAATCACAGTGACCAATTTCCTTGAGTGGAGTTTCAGTGCGGGCGTCCTCACCGTAACTGGCACTTCACTCGACGACACGATTACAGTTTCAAATGCAGCCGGTACCATCAGAATCGATGCCAACGGATCGGCGGTCGATACAGGGCTCACGATAGCCAGTGTAACCCGCGTAATTGTTAATGGTCTGGGAGGTAATGATACGCTGACACTGGACAATTCACTGGGGGCGTCGCTCCCGGGAACTTTAAATGGCGGCACTGGAAATGACGTCCTCGTCGGCGGTTTGGGCGACGATACACTGACTGGTGGTCCGGGGACCGATTCCTCTGACGGGGGCGGAGGTGACGACTACCTAACCATCGACAATGATGACACCGGCGTAATTGGTGGTGCAGGATATGATCGCGTCGTTCTGGGTGGATCGACCACAGCCGCAGTTACTCTTGATCTAAATGCCGGGCAGATCGAATACGTTCTGGCGACTGTTTCCACGTTTGACAATGTGTTTACTGCAGCAGGGGCGACATGGGATGTCGCAATTTACGGTGGCTCAGGAAACGACACCATCACGGGTGGTGAAGGCAACGATAGCCTGAATGGAAGAGACGGCAATGACACCATCACAGGAAATGGAGGCAATGACACGCTCAATGGAGGATCGGGAGCCGATATGCTCGATGGTGGTGCCGACAACGACTACCTCTCGATCGACAATGATGACACATCCAAGATTGGTGGCAGCGGGTTCGATCAGGTTGTGGTAAACGGAGCCACAGCAGGAGTCAGTCTCAATCTCTTCACGGGACAGATCGAGTTCGCTTCGGCGCCTCCCTCGTCATTTTTCAATCACACCTTTGACGCCTCTGGCGCCACGTGGGATGTCACAATCACCGGCGGCTCCGGAAACGACATCATCATCGGTGGCGAAGGCAACGATACTCTGAATGGAAGAGCTGGAGATGACACAATCAACGGAAATGGTGGCGATGATACGATAAGCGGCGACGAGGGTGCAGATTCAATGAACGGCGGAGCCAACGACGACACACTGAAGATCGACAACGACGATTCTGGCGTCGTCGGCTCAAGCGGTTATGACCGAGTTCTTGTGACGGGTGCCACCGGTGGCGTCACACTTGACCTGAACGCCGGCCAGATCGAATATGTCACCGCTGGTAACTCACCGTACAATCACAACTTTGATGCAACGGGCGCTACATGGGCAGTTTCTATTTACGGCGGCTCCGGAAACGATACGATCACCGGAGGTAATGGCGACGATATGCTGGTCGGTAATGATGGCAATGACATCATCGTCGGTGGTATGGGGAACGATGCTTTGGCCGGTGGCATTGGAGCCGACTCTCTCGACGGGGGCGGCGACGACGACTACCTGACGATTGACGACGCGGACATCAGCGTGGTGGGTGGTGCTGGATTCGATCGCGTCGTTCTGGGCGGAACGACGGCAGGGGCCGTGACGCTGGACCTGAATGCCGGGCAGATTGAATATGTGCTTGCAACGACATCGACGTTCAACAATATCTTCGATGCCACCGGGGCTTCATGGGACGTACTGATATACGGCGGTTCCGGCGACGATACGATCTTCGGGGGTGATGGAAACGACAAGTTGAGCGGCAGAGCCGGAAATGATACGATCGTCGGCAATGGAGGCGATGATAAAATCTATGGCGACCAGGGAAATGATACGGTCAGTTACGTGACGGCCGGGGCCGCTGTTGACGTTAATCTGTCTACCAGGCGAGCGTCTGGTGGTGCAGGCAACGATATCCTGACCAGCATTGAAAACGTCCTTGGGTCAAGCTTCATCGATGAAATCACGGGAGATGCCAACGACAACATCCTGGACGGTGGCGTCGGCCTTGCTCATATCTTCGGAGGCGGTGGGATCGACACTATTCTAAACGCGGTGTAAGCCACAATCAGTCTGAACGGTCTGAACA
>JAGQQS010001033.1 GCA_020426105.1 Planctomycetaceae bacterium | reverse complement strand
GTTTGTTGGTTTGGCTGATGTGTGATAATTGACTCGGGAATGGCGCTGAGACCAATCATGCGCTGTACGCTTCCGGGGAATCGGCCATTCGTTCCTGGCTCTTGTCTGAGGCCTCAGCGCTTTACTCAGCCGGCGAAGTATTCAGCAGTCGTTGTGCCTCTTCTACCTGCTTCTGGACGGCTTCGTCGTTGCGATAGATGGTCACGGCAGCTTGCAGCGCAGCTCGGGCGGTCGTCAATTCGTCCGGATCGTCAGCGGCCGCCGTCACGCGACTCATCAGCATCTGCAAAAGTTCATCGCGGCCGTTTGCCAGTGGTTTTCCGTCCCATTGCTTTAATGTTGATTCAAGAAATTCAACGAGGAACACGTTGCGGTCATCGGATCGTGCAACGTCCAGGATCAGACGCAGTTGGTCACGCGCTGTCGCGGCATCCCCGTCGTTGTACAAATCAAATGTTTTCCGGATGAGTCGCTCAATTTCTGACACCGCACTGGCGCTGCTTCGACTGTCAGCCCGCAATGATCGGGTGAATTCGTATTGATCCGCCTTGTCGATCAACGCGTGAATTTCGGCGTCGTATTCGGACGAGACACCTTCGTCCAGAAGCGGCTGCAAATACTCGTCGCGAGCCCGCATCCATGCGGGGCCAGCTGGCTGGCTAAGGACGGCTCGCGCGGAGATCAGGTTCTGTTCCGGATCTGTCTTTGGTCGACGACTGAGCCAATAGCCCACGACAATGATAAAGGCCAGCATGGCGAGCAGCACGAAAATATTGTCAAAGAACTGTGCCACCGGAGACTTGACCATCGCGGCTGTCGCTTCGTCCCGCATCATGTTGCGGACCATCGTGGCTGGCCCCGGTTCGCCGGAAGGCGTTTCAGCCTCGTGAAAGTCCGGCGGCATTGTTTCCCCACCGGCCGATCGATCGATCGTCCGTGAGTCGGCGTTTTCTTCCTGAAACTGCAGGCGGGATCTGATCTGCTCCAGACGCTTCATCAGGACCAGAGCATCATGGGGACGCTTTGCAGGATCCTTTTCCAGCAGTTGACACACCAGATCTTCGAGTAGACGCGGAATCTCAGGCACATAGCGGCTCGGCTTGTCAAACTGCGAGAACTGATGTTTTTGCAAAATGTCGTTGGCAGTCGGACCGGTAAATGGCGGGCGGCCCGTCAGCATGACGTACATCACGGCACCCAACGAGTAGAGATCACTTCGTCGAGCTGCGCGTTGCCCTCGCGCCTGTTCCGGTGACATGTACTCGGCCGTGCCGACAATCCCTCCGGTTCGGGTGAGTCTTGACATGGCAAACAGGCTGGCGACGCCAAAATCAGTCAGCTTGATCGTACGATCTTTAGTCAGCAGGAGATTAGATGGCTTAATGTCCCGATGCACAATTCCGGCATCATGCGCGGCCTTGAGGGCCGATGCGATTTGCAACGCAAACTCGATCACTTCTTTCCAGGGCAAACGTCGGCGTTCCATAATCTCTGCCGTCAGCGTGGAACCATCGACATACTCCATGGAATAATAAAATGTGGAGTCATCTGTGGCGCCATCTTCATAGAGTTCGACGATGTGCCGATTCGACAGCTTCCGAAGTGATTCGACTTCGCGCTGAAATCGCTGCACGAAGCCGTCCTCACGCGCCATGGCAGGCGGCAGCACCTTAACAGCCGCCTTTTTGCCGGTCACTTTATGAATTCCCAGGTAGACATTGCCCATTCCGCCCGCGCCAACCCGGCGTTCGATTCGATATGGACCGACCTGATCCGGATGCATAACCTGTGTCCTGCGTAAGTGTTCTGTTTGTAAAGCGAAACGACTTTGCCGATCAGCATGAATGATCGCGTTATAGTTTCTTTGCGATAATACTTCCGCTGTTCTGCCGGAATCCTGTCGATTCGGCCTGAATTTCAGCAGCCGGAACCCTGCAAACTGCCGAAGGCGCTCAAGAGAGTGCCCATTCTGATCATCGGAACGTTGATGTGTTAATCCTTTCTGCCGTTTTCTTTTTGTTGCTGACCAGCTGGATGCTTTGGTGGTGGCTCGTGGGGGAATCCCGAGACATTCGCTGGATGCGTCACTGGTTTGCCACCTTTTTCGTGGTGACGGCTGCACTGGCGTGTTTTGGCGCTGGTGCCATAGTGACTCATTGGTACGACGAAACCCGCTATCGAAAACTGATTGCTGAATTCTCCCGTCTGCTCGAAGAACGCCTTGAAGCCAATCGCGAGCAGGATGTGCGAGATGCGCTCAGCCATGTCAACGATGAGCCGGACGAATGGTCCAGTTTCAGTCGCGACCGCCTCGTTCGTCTCAACGAAGTCACGGACGCGCTGCGCAAAATCTCCCCCAACAGCGTTGCCGGGAAAATGTCGGGCGAGCGAACCGTGCATTAGCACGGCTGCCAAAATTTAGGGGTTCGTCCTTCCCCAGCGAGAAACACGCACCTGCGGGCTGTTTCTCTGCATCAGGAGGAAAATAGAAGAATCCGAACGCATGATTCATGGCTTTTAGGCTGCAGTTTGTTCAAAATCCCCATCCGTGGTATTTTGTCCCGCGACTTTCACCGTTAGCCCACCGGAGTCGAAATGAAATCCTGCCTTTCAGCAATCACGCTCTTGTGCATTTTTGGCAGTGCCGGAAATGCCGTCGCTCAACCATATACCAATCTGCTCCCGGATCGGTCGCTTCACCTCTGGATGTTGCCTGACGGCAATCCCGTGCAGACGGGTTGGGGCTTTGATCCCGACGGCGCTCTGCATCTGTCGGGCAAGGGCGGGAATATCGTGACGCGTTGTGAATACCAGAATTTTGATTTGTGGTTTGAATTCAAAATCTCTGAGAAGGGTAACAGTGGGATCAAATACCGCGTTCAGAAATACGACTCATCCTGGCTGGGTCTGGAGTATCAGATTCAGGACGATGCCGCGTTTCCCGATCAGACTCCGAAGCATCACACCGCTTCGCTGTACGATCTGGTCGATCGTTCCAGTCCGATTCTGGAACGGCGGTATCTGCCTTTAAGCGAATGGAGCGTCGGACGTATTGTGGTGCAGAATAATCGACTACGGCACTGGATGAACGGAAATTTGATTATCGATGAATGCTCGGAGTCTCAGCATTTCAGTGATGCGGTACAGGACAGCAAGTTCAGAGACAAACCGGGTTTCGGCAGAAACTACTCCG
>JAGQQS010000064.1 GCA_020426105.1 Planctomycetaceae bacterium | reverse complement strand
AATTTGCCGGTCATGCCGTTGAGGGAAACGATGCGGGTGAGGTTGTCTTTCTGAAGAAGCAGCTCGGAATGACGTATACCGAATATGGTCCTGATGTACCGCACTTAAGCGATGCCGAACATGGGGACGATACCTGAGTAAGTTGAATTGTCACATTGGCGATTTCTGTGGACAACACTGTGTCGCCCGTTCCGCTGTGAAAGACGGGGCAAGGATGTTCCCGGCTCACAGACGGACAAACTGTTATCTGAATGGCATTCCATGCCCTTCGGACGCGGAACGAGTTGTGACAACTTCACAGAGGACAGGGCCGTCACATGAAGTCAAATCCGTCCGGGCAGATTCTGATTCACATCCGATGCTGGATGACCTCCACGGCATCTCGGGTCCGTGGACTGATGGCCCGCCACATGCGATTCAGAGCTCTGGCCTGGTGTCCCGCGCACAATGCTCGATCCGGTCTCCCAAAACTGCTGATCACCGGAACGCTCGCGTCATCGATCCTGTTCTCCGGTTGCTCCCTCTCACGCAAAAAAAGTCCTGACGAACTGCAATACGCTGACGGCGATAAACCGATTTCTTCTTATCGCGGTCATAATACAGCCATCGAATACCCCGCACTCGACAACATCACAGCTCACGCGGTTTCCATCAGCAGTGAACCACGTAGTCTGCAGCGACGTGTGGATGACGAAGTCCGTGAGGTGACGTTGCATGAGATGATGATTGCCGCACTTTCACACAATCAGATTATTGAAACCAGCGCCCTCGGTGGTGTCGGTTCCAAAGCCGTGCTTACAAATCCGAATGGAGTCGCATCGGTATACGATTCGGCGATACAGGAAACAGGAATTCTGTTCGGTCGTCGCGGGATGGATGCGGCACTGTCCGACTTCGATGCCCGACTTGCTTCCAGCCTGACATTTTCAGGGCAGGACAATCGCGTCAATACGGCGGGACTTCCTGTGCTCCAGAATGACGGTGGTGCATTTAACACGTCGCTCAGCAAAGCCTTTGCCACCGGGGCGACTGCCTCGGTAATCAGTAACTGGTCCGACAGCTGGTCCAACAGTCCGAACAACGTTTATCCATCGACTTATCAGGGCGTCATCGGTGCTCAGATCACTCAGCCGCTGCTCGCGGGCAGTGGCGTAGAGTTTACCCGCGTCGCGGGACCTACAAATCCGGCATTCGGTTCGATTGCCGGGGTGAGTCAGGGTGTTGCCATCGCCCGCATTAACCAGGATCTCTCGCTGGCTGACTTTGAAATCGCCGTTCGTACAGCGTTGCGTGACATCGAAAACGCGTACTGGGACCTCTACCTGGCCTATCGCCTGTATGACACAAGCGTCACTGCTCACGAAAGTGCGTTTCAGACCTGGCGTGAAGCTCAGACGAAACTGGAAGTCGGGACGCTGAAAAAGGCCGAAGAACTGCAGGCCCGCGATCGATTGTATGAAACCAAGTCCAACCTCGAACTCGCATTGAATCAATTATACCAAAGCGAATCAGAACTGCGTCGTCTGATCGGTTTACCGATGAACGACGGGACAGTTCTTCGCCCTTCAGAAGAGCCGATCGTTGCCGAACTGCGACCAGACTGGCAGGCCAGTCTGGTGGACGGTTTGACGCATCGTGTAGAACTGCGACGCCAGAAATGGCAGGTGAAAAGTCTGATGCTGCAGCTGGACGCGGCACGCACCCTTGTTCGCCCAAGTCTAAACGCGGTCGCCGGATACAATGTGCTTGGATTCGGTAATACCCTGGGCAGCCAGAAAGTGCTCGATCCTGCAACCGGCACACCTACCAACAGCGCTTTAGGGTCGATGTCGCGAGATGATCTCAATTCGTGGACGGTCGGCATGCAGTTCAGTATGCCCGTGGGACTTCGCCAGGCCCGCAGCCAGGCCAGGAACTACGAACTGCAGGTGGCAAAGGCGAATGCCGTCCTCGCGGCTCAGGAACGCAGCATCGCGCATGACATCACTATCGCGATTCAGGACGTGGCCGCTGCATACACGGCCGCTCAATCGAACCTGAACCGCCTCGAGGCGGCAAAAGAACGTGTCGAATTGCTGGAAGCCGAGCGGGACGTCGGTACACTGACTCTCGACCTCGTGCTCCGCGCTCAGGCAAGTGTGGCTGCCGCAGAAGGTGCGTACTATCAACAAATTGTGGCCTATAACAAAGCCATCACTAACCTCAACCTGGCGACCGGCCGACTATTGGAATACAACAATGTCTATCTCCAGGAAGGACGCTGGAATCCCGAAGCCTATGATGACGCGCTCTTGCGTGCACAGGCCAGAACCCATGCGACCGATAATCCAAATCTGAGAAGCGATCCGCCTGAATTCGCATCACCACACCCCATTGGATCCGTTGAACTTCTGACACCTGCTGTTCATGACTATGAAGTCCTGTCGCC
>JAGQQS010001032.1 GCA_020426105.1 Planctomycetaceae bacterium | reverse complement strand
TGACGCTGCTTCTGCAGCGATTTTTCACCGCGATCCGCAGTCATGCAGTACGCCGGAAGGTTTTCCAGCGTCTTCTGGATCCGTGCGACGATCTGCGAAACATCTGAGCGGAACTTCAGGTTCTGATTGTAGTCTTCGCTGTTTCGAACCAACTGCAGAAGTTGTTCCAGATTCGACAACTGATCCAGATCTCCATAGGTGGCGTCGAGGCGGTCGAGGACATGTTCCTGTTGCTGGATACTGAGGTCCAGGACTTTAACGCGATGACGAAATTCGTGCAGCGACTCCCGCGCTTTTTCGATTTGGCTGAGGTAGACCTGTCGCTGTTGCTCCACGGCCGCAGGCTGACGAAGGTCCAGCGATGTAAACAAACTCTCCGGGATTCTGGACATCGAGCGGCTCAGATGTGCAAGGTCCGGACTGCGATGCAGCAGGAAATCGAGTTCATCGACGGCTTCCTGATGCCAGACCAGCCCAAAGGCACCGATGACAGCCATCGCGATTACCAGCAGCATGACGCCCGTGAACAGCGACACCAGCCGTCTGCGAATGCTGCGAAACAAAAACACTCCGACCTCCCTGTCGTCTGAGCTTAACACGCGGACTACGCTTGTCGCCCAGCCCGATCCCGCTGCGTATCGTATCGGCAGTCTCTGCCTGTGGCCAGAGCGAATACTACGGCATGCTGAGGCCGTCTTTTTCAGCGGAATTCCGGGAGGAGCGGACGAATTGCTTCGTAGTGGTCGAGGCCACGAGTCCCTGCAGTTGCACGTCCGATCGGGACTCGTGGCCTCGTCCACTACCCGAAATTCATATCTTGACTGAGACTAGATCGATCTTGATCGCTGGTACATCTCGCGCATCAGCAGTTCGATGGCCCGCGCCCGTGGTCCGATGGAAAGGCCTGGCCTGCTGGATTGCTGGGCGGAGCCAGCCTGTTTGTTGAGCGCCGTGATTTCGTCAAAATCGACGGACCACGCACTGTCTCGCGCCGCCTGAACCAGATCGCTCTGCACTTCAGCCAGATGTGAAACAAAGGTTTCAGAGACCTGCGCTTCGATGACCCGATAGGGTGATCTGGGATTGAACGTCTGACCCGGAACGGACGGGCGGGACACCGAGGAAGTAGATTCTGATTCAATAGGCAGTCCCGAGGCGAAGGGGGATGCGGAGGCGGCAGAAAAGCCTTCAGAGCTCCGCACCGGTCGCTGACTGACCATCCGACGACTAATCAGCCATGACAGGACTGAGGCGGCGATCAGAATTGCTGCCGGGATATACTGATCGATGATACCCAGGATGATGCCTGCCAGGAGGCACAAGACAGCGGTGGCCGCCAGCAGAATCTGTGCAACACCGGAATGCCCGGCGGGAATATCCATCGTTCGATCCAGCTTCGGAGTCTCGGGAATCTCTGTTGGAGCCTCATCGATGGTTTCCGGGTAGCTGTCGATTCTGACGACAACTGCCGTTGAATTGTCTGAGCCGCCGCGGCAATTGGCCAGATCAATTAAGAGTCTGGATGATTCGGCAGGAGGCAATGACGTCACTACCTGACCGATCTCGGTATCCGTCACATGGTTCGTCAGACCGTCGGAACACAGAATGAAATGGTCGCCGGCTGCGATCGAGAACGGACCTTCAATATCGACCTGAACCACCGAATCGGGACCGAGACAGCGAGTGATGACGTTCCTCGGGTGAAATAATTCCACGTTTTCCACGGTCGCTCGTCCGAGACGAATCATTTCCCATTGCAAACTGTGATCGAAGGTCAGTTGTTCGATCCGCCCGTCGCGCACACGATACACGCGGCTGTCGCCAACATGCCCGATGATGGCACCATCAACGGTCAGCGCGAGAGCGCTGCAGGTTGTGCCCATGCCTTCGAATTCCCGATTCTCTCTGCCGCGATCATTGATCGCTTTGTTCGCGGCACAGATTGCCTGCCGCATCCGACTTTGCAGTCCGGGTGCATCCAGCTTGAAGTAAGCGTGCGGCAGTGTCTCGACAGCGATCCGGCTTGCCAAATCACCCACGGCGTGACCTCCCATGCCGTCGGCCACCATGAACAAATGCCCGCAGCGCTGCCATTCTTCGATGTCCGTGCACAGGCGAACGGCAAACGAATCCTGATTTGTTGAACGGCGCATCCCCACGTCGGTACGCGATGCATACTTTACGACGGGAAGTGTCGGCATGGCAGGGTTTCTCAGAGGCAACGGTTGCAGAGCCCGACCGGATGAAGGCATCCGTCAACTCTGTTCCACGAAGTGTACAACCCTTGGTACCTGAGACCAGCGACCGGAGAAAAAACGACGGAATCCCGCCAAAAAGAAAGACGGAACGAAGTCGCTGCTCAGTTGTCTTCAGCGTTTGCGTAGACCCCATGACGCTCGGTAACACTCAGACGATTGCGGACGTCGAGCTCCTGATCCGCCAGCACGGTCAAGCGAACCATTTCTGCCGTACTGCCCACGCCGAGTTTTCGTGACGCGTTCGCTCGGTGTTTCTCGATCGTCTTCACACTGATGTCCAGTTCCAGCGCAATCGATTTATTAGCGAGCCCGCTGGATACCAGTTGTACGACCTGCAGTTCTCGTCGCGACAGCCGACGGATCTGCTGTCGCGCCGCTTCGCGACGGATCTGCCAGTTGCGAAATGCCAGCTCGTCGGGATCCGCACCTGGTGTAGCCGGGTTCCGATTGAAACCTTCAACATACGTTCCGGACAAAGGCTGAATCATGGCAACGCTTCCTGCAACTTGATTGCACCGACCACGGAGCAGACGGGAGAGGATTGGGGAAATCTGCCACGGGCATGTTCCCACCTGCGGCTCGAGTCTCTTCGGGAAACAGCCGGATTGGAATTGATCCGGAGAAGTCGGATTCAGCGTCGATTCCGAAAATGCGGGCACATCCTCTGGGGGATTCCAGGTAAGTCCCACCAG
>JAGQQS010001031.1 GCA_020426105.1 Planctomycetaceae bacterium | reverse complement strand
ATACTGTTCGGAGGTGTATTGATTCTTCGGTACAGTTGACATGACAGTTCTATGTTCCCTTCACTAGTGCGAACATCTGTACGTGTTCTCCATCGCGTCGAGCCTTCTTGCGGGCAGAAAATTTTCATCTGGATTCTACCGATTTGCGGGCCGATCATCTATCACAATCGCGAATTCAGCACTGGGTTTGCAAAACACATTTACCGCGTCATCATACTTTGTTGTGTCACCACTTTTTGACTCCATTCGGTACATTCACCATGGCAAACGTCGCTTCACTTGCATCCGCAGCACTCACTGCCGGCAGTGGTGTTCTTCGGCTGGCTCCGACGTGGGTGCCTCGTGTTTTCCTGCAGCCCGGCCGACGTCTGAAACTGCATCCGGATGACTATTATGCACTCGGAATGCACCGTGGCGGGATCGATGAGCGCTGGTTCGGGTCCACCACCGAAGCTGCCAACGACAATCGCAATGCAGACGAAGGGTTGTCGTATGTTGTGCACGAGGGTCAGCGTTTTCTGTTGAGGGATGTTGTTGCCGAACTCAAGAGCGAAATCATCGGCGACCACATCTGGAACACATTTAAGAAGTGGCCGGTCTATTCCAAGTTCTTCGACAACATGGGCCCGATTCCGCATCACATGCACCAAAATGCGGAGCAGGCTGCAAAAGTTGGCCAGGAGGGCAAGCCGGAGAGCTATTACTTCCCGCCTCAGATGAATGCGGTTGGCAATAATTTTCCGTACACCTTCATGGGGCTGGAACCGGGCACGACGAAGCAGGATGTGATCGACTGCCTGGATCGCTGGAATAAAGGAGAGAACGGCCTGCTTGATTTGTCCAGGGCCTATCGTCTGAAGCCGGGTACGGGCTGGTTGATCCCTCCATGTGTCCTGCACGCCCCGGGCTCGCTGGTGACTTATGAGCCCCAGTGGGGCAGCGATGTATTTGCGATGTATCAGAACCTTGTCGAAGGCCGTGAATTTCCACGAGCCTTATTGACGAAAAATTTCCCGCCGGAACATCATGCCGATAACAAATATCTTGTTGATGCGCTCGACTGGGAAAAGAACGTCGATCCGAATTTCAAGGACAACAACTACCTTGAGCCAATCGTCAGTGAGCAGGGTCCGGGCTGGGTTGACCGCTGGATCGTCTACGGCAAAGTGGATGGCAGGCAATTGTTCACAGCCAAAGAGCTGACACTGGAGCCCGGCGCAAAGTGCAGAATTAAAGACGGCGGCGCTTACGGGCTGATTACGGTGCAGGGCTGCGGCAGGATCGGCAAACTGACGCTGCAGTCGCCGAGCATGATTCGTTTTGGCGAAATGACGGAAGACGAAGTTTTCGTGACTGCGAAGGCTGCAGCGGACGGTGTCGAATTCGAAAACACCGGAACTGAGCCGCTTGTGTCTCTCCGGTACTTTGGCCCGGATGCTCAGCCAAAGGCACCAGACGTGGGAGATCACAAGAAATAAAATAGCTGTTGCGGAATGCTGTCACCAAACCCCTGATCAGCCAGTTGGTACGTTCGTCATCGAGTGTTGGTGCAAACTATTGCGAGGCGGATGAATCGGCGACGAAAAAAGAGTTTCGATATCGAATTAGTTTGTGTTGTCGTGAGTCTCGCGAAACAAAACACTGGCTCCGAATGTTGGTGGCCGCAATTCCCGATGCCAAAGAAGGAGCCCGAATTCTGTGGAAAGAGACGAACTCACTCACGAAAATCTTTGCCGCGATTCACCGTAATTCAAAACCCTGAACCTGACTGCGATTCACTGGTCATTTTTCATTAATCATTGGTGTTCTTATGTCCATAAGTGCTGCTCGCATGACCGTTGAGGAATTCCTCGCGTTGCCGGATGACCCCAACGTTCGCCGCGAATTGATTCGTGGCGAGTTACGGGAGGAATCTGTGACCACTCGAAATCCACGACATGCCGGCTGTGATACAAAACTTGCAACCGCACTGGAAAACTGGCGTACCACGTCCAAAATCCCAAACGTCTACATCGGCACTGGTGACGTACGGTGTCGGTTGCCCAATACCGGCTCTACGCTCGTCGGCATTGATGTCGGCGTATTCATTGGCAGTGAGGTGATACGGCAGGTGGAAAAAGACACACTTCTGTCGGTTGCCCCGGTTTTGGCGGTGGAAGTTCTTTCATCCACGGATACCCATGAATCTGTCCGCGAAAAAATCAGAGTGTATCTGGCCGCAGGTGTTGCTCAGGTCTGGATCGCAGATCCGGATTTTCACGTGATCTCTGTATATCGCAGCGATCGTCAGCCGCAATCCAGGAACCTGGACGAAGTACTGACCGGTGATCCGGAACTCGCCGGGTTCAACGTTCGCGTGGCGTCACTCTTCAACCGTTAGACTTAAATTGCTGGGAACTCTCTCCGAAAACCATGTCCTGAAGACGCTTGTCGCAAAGTTGCGGGAACGTTGCTAATTTCATTGTTCACCATTTTCACTACCGTTGAGGAAACTACAGATGCCGAATTTGTCACCCAAACTTCACAATGCCATGTGGCCCGGTCTTGTTGGCAAAGGCGATGGCGAAGGCCAGGAACCGCCGATCAGTCTCGAAAAGATGCTGCAGTTGACTGCCGCCGCCAACGTGAATGGCCAGAAGTTTGACGGCATCGATTACTTCCTGTTTCATCCGCATACCGATCCTGATGCCACCGATGATGATCTGCGACGCATTGCCGATCAAATCGCGTCCTATGGATTTGCGGTTGGCTCGCTGGTGGCGCCAATCTGGCCGGGCACTGTTGGCGATTCGGCGATGGGCACACCGGTCCAGCGTGC
>JAGQQS010001030.1:4135-5799 GCA_020426105.1 Planctomycetaceae bacterium | reverse complement strand
CGGACCACTGTTGACAGAGCACTAGACTCCGAAGGGCACCGCGGCAGACTGAGTTTTGGGTAGAGTCGCGGATCCATGTCAAAATGGGAGGAAGAGGCTGCTGCCGAGCAATGATCTCTGGGAAATTCAGGGCTGAGCAGGAGCGTCGCCCTCCTGAAGATGGCCTGCCCGGCGAACTATCGAAATCCGCAACTACCCCCGCATTTTCATCGACGCCGCAGCAGTTGATTCGCTGAGAAGCTTTGATAGGATGTGTCGGTCCCTTTTTGATGTCCCGGAGAAAATCCGACGACTTTATTGAGGATGTTTGACAAAAACTGGTCTTTACGGACCTGCGGTGAAACTGATTGTACGTTCGCTTGGTGTCGGTCTGCCGGTGCTGAGCAGCCTGAATTTGACATCGGACGACTCCTGCACTCATGGGAATTACTGGACTACTCCTGCTGGCGAATTTCCTCATCTGCCTGATCGCAGCGATGCTGCAGGGAGATGCTCGGGGCGCTGTATGTATTACTGACTCTGGTCTGCCAATATGTTGCCCGACCAGACTTGTGAGAATGCATGCGACAATTCAGCTGGTGACTTCTGCAACGGGCCCGCCGCGGTGGACCTGGCCTGCATGGATTCGTGGGTCCCAGGCTGGATTTAACCATTCTGTGCGGCAGTGGCCATTGTCTCAGACGGCTACTTACGCAGCCATATTCAGGCTTCCACGCTGATCGCTGCAGAGCGTTGAATGCGAGCGTTATCGTCAGCTCTTCACATCGTCCCATGAGGGATGCAGGGACCGTTTGTGCATTGAGGGGCTTATTCATGGAGAATCCGGTGATTGTCGGCGTGATGGCCGCAATCGTGGGTGTTGCAATCGGCTACTTTGTTGATCGTCTGGTCAAAGGCGGTGCCTATAAAACACGTGACGAGATTATTCGGCAGGCGGAACGCGATGCCGAAAATGTGAAAAAGGATCAGGAACTCAAGCTCAAGGAAGAAATGCTGAAGCGACGTGAGCTGCTCGAATCCAAAATGGAAGAAGCTCGCGGTTCCCAGCGCGAGCGGGATCGGGAGCTTGACAAGCGTGAATCGCAGCTGGAGGAACAGCAGGAATCGATTCGAAAAAAAGAAAAAATGCTGCAGGGAACGCAGCAAAAGCTGGCTGAGCGCGTCAAGGCCATGGAAGCCAGGGACGCGGAGTTAAACCGGTTGCTGAAAGAGGAACAGGAAGTTCTGTACAAAATCAGTGAACTGACACGTGAGCAGGCGACCGAGCAGCTTCTCAAGCGTCTGGATCGGGAGCTCACGGACCAGACGGGTGCGATGATTCTGAAGCATGAGGCGGAAGTGAAAACCGATTGCGAGCGGAAAGCACGTGAAATCATCGGAATGGCCGTGCAGCGATACGCGTCTGCTCACACTTCCGAATCAACTGTATCAACGGTTGATATTCCAAGTGACGAGGTGAAGGGGCGGATCATTGGCCGGGAAGGCCGCAACATTCGAGCATTTGAAAAAGCGACCGGTGTTGATGTCATTGTGGACGATACACCAGGGGTGGTCATCGTATCGGCGTTTGACAGTGTCCGTCGCGAGATTGGCAAGTTGTCGCTGGCCAAGCTGATACAGGACGGTCGTATCCATCCGTCGCGGATTGAAGAAATCGTCGCGGA
>JAGQQS010001030.1:0-3965 GCA_020426105.1 Planctomycetaceae bacterium | reverse complement strand
ACGGGGATGATGGCCGAACAACTGGGGCTGGACGGCACCCTGGCGCGACGCTGCGGATTTCTGCATGACATCGGTAAAGCTGCGGATCATGAAATGGAAGGCGGCCATCCGGCGGTCGGCGCGGAATTGCTCAAACGCTACGGTGAGGGTCCCGAAGTTGTTCACGCGGCGGCGGGCCACCACGACGACATTCGTCCCGAGTACATCTACACGGTGCTGGTGGCGGCGGCCGATGCGGTATCGGCCGCCAGACCTGGCGCAAGACGGGAAACACTCGAGAAATATGTTCGCCGCCTTGAAGAACTTGAAGCGCTGGCCTGCGGCTTCCCGGGGGTTGACCATGCGTTTGCTGTTCAGGCAGGCCGGGAAATCCGGATTATTGTGGATTCGTCGAGGGTGAATGACCGTCAGGCGGCGAGGATGAGTCGCGATATCGCCGGTGCGATTGAGCAGACTCTGACGTATCCGGGAGAAATCAGAGTCACGGTGTTGCGGGAAACGAGGAATGTTGAGTATGCCCGGTAGCCCGCCGGGTGATTTTAAATCTGTGCTTCCCTCAATTGAGACGGATGCTAAGAATGCAGGGGCTGCCGGTTCGCTGAAACGGCAGGTGGGTATTTTAAATTGTTCTGACAGAATTCTCTCCGAGTGACCACCCAAAAAAAATCCGCCAAAAAAGCTTCTGCAGCCGTCAATTCTGACGCGCTGCGGGACTTGCTGGGCTATTTGAATTTTTCTCAGGGAGCTGTGAGTTCCCGTTTTCGCGGCACGCTGAATGAACTGTTTCGTGATGAGCAGCGTGCTGCGTCTCCTGAAGTCCTGCGCGATTTCCTGCTCAATGAACTGCAGCGACTATCCAGTTCCGGGGATGCAGCGTGCGCTGATCCTTCGCAGGCGGACGCTGTCATCCGCCTGACGCTGGACGAGCTGCTGCCGGCTTACGGAAAACACCATTCGGATCTGCTGGGGCATTTGAGTGCAGCGCATCACTATTCCCCTTTGTTGTTGGCGCGGATGTTCGAGGCAACGCTGGCAGCGCGAGCCGAATCCGGCGGTAACAATCCTGCGACGGTCATCACGGGTGCCTTGAAGCGACTGAACGATTTTGTAGGTTATCGCCCGGTGGCCGTGCTCGAGAATGGTCGTCGTTCGGAAATCTACAGCGGCGAACGGTTTTGCCCGTTGCCGCTCTATTTCAGCGACGTGGGGGCTGCCGTCGGCCCGTATGAAGAACTCATTAAATCCACCGTGGCCTTCATGCGAACTCTGCCGGATGAACTGGTCAGCACATCCCATTTTTCCATCGATCGAATGTCCGAGTTGAGTCTCGACATGCGCTCGCACGATCACCTGCATCCCGTTAATAAGCGCACGAACTATGTCTTTGGTGAGTGGGATCCTGATGAGATCGACACGAAGGGATTCTATCGTCGATTCATTGTGCGCCGACTGATTATTGATTCGCTGATCGACTGGATCCACCGCGACAGTAAAACGGCAGATGCTGAGCGGTTGTTCGATGCCTCGGCCGTGCTGGCCGGCACGATTCTGATGGCATCGGCGATTAGTGGTTCCGGGCCGCAGACATATGATTCCAGCGTATCGCTCACATCATTGCTCCCGATTGTGGCGCGTCAGCGTGACAACTTCTATCAGCAACTGCTGGAGACGGCGAAGGGCGAGCGTGGAAAGCGGCTGAAGAAGCTGGCCAATGAATCCCGTCAGCCGTTTGGACATGTCAGGCATGAACTTAATATGTACCTGTCCAAGTACGGTGCGGATCAGGTGCAGCATCGTCACCTGTCATGGATGTTCGCCCGGATGGGGTTCGAGCAGGCGAGTTGTGAAGAAGCGTCCGTGATTCCGTGCCTGAGCGCACGTTTTGAGTCAGAGATCCAGTCGCGTCTGGTCATGGTGCCCCGGCTTGTTCGCAATGGGGAATTAGAGACCGCCCGCCGTATGATCACCGAGGTGATTGACCTGCTGCATCGGGGAATCGAATGTGGCGGGCTTGTGGATCCCTGGAACATTCTGGGGTTTCAGGGATTGTTTCCCCTGTTTTTCACGCGTGAAGATTCGATCCCGGATTCCCGGGTTGAAGTCCTCCTGGACATCATGGGGCAAATTTTCGATGCCTGCACGATTGCCATGAGCGAAGCGGCTGCGACCGGCAGAAAAGATCTGCATGACTCTGTACTGAATGACTTCCGGCAACTTGCGGATCAATGGGACCGCTACGCGACCACAACAGTGAATGATCTGACACAGGTTGAAGGCATGAAGTCGGTCGAAGCAGCAACACAGGTGGCTCGGGTTCTGGCAGAATGGCGTACGGCCGGAGAATCGGCCGGCGATATCTCATTCTGGCGACAACACGTGGAAGACTTCGACGCGACCAGCAGTTTCGCACAGGTGGTGACCGCACTGCTCGATCGCAGTGACCACGTTGCGGCCATGGGACTTCTGATGCAATGGTTAAGCCATGCCGAAACAGTCCCGCTCGAGAACGGTCCGCATTCGATTCATCGTCTTCTGCATCGCCTGATGCAGTGTATCTGCGATCAGCCACAGGCTGATGCGCGATGGAATAACCTGCGGCGACTGTTTGCTTTTATGGAAGCGAACGCGGGCATGTACTGGGAGATCCCCAGTCTGGGTGAATTTGCCGAACTTCAAAAACGGAAGCGCCAGGGTGACAAGGACGCCCCGGATGATCTTGATCTCGAGCATCTGTTCGACGCCGAGGAATCGTCTGAAAATCCGTTCGAGGCGGCCTGGGAAGATGTGACTTACAAGGACTCAACGGACGATGGAAACGCGTCCGACACGATGGATACAGGCAGCAGCCCGGGGACGACCGAATTCGAAATACTATATCGGCAGATTGAGCCACGTCTGAAATTTCTGCACACGGTCGGTTCCCTGTGGGGTATCGCGGCCGTGTGGGTTTCACGCTCGGCAGCCACGGCTGCTGCGGATTCCGCGGTCGCCAAGTCGACTCTGATTACGGATCAGAAAGAGCACCTTAAAGAATGGCTGACCGCGATTCGCGGAAGACTGCAGGGGCTCAGTGAACTTGTCCGTGAAGTCCGTGATTACGAAATAGCTGTCAACGGATCAGGCCTGGAAGGCAACATTGAATATGACATCCAGATGCAGTGCCGACTGTTGTTGATGCAGAACGCATTATCGACGACCGTCGAATTCCTGATGGCCGAGCGCTTAATCGGATCGTTGATTGCGGATGAGCCGTCAGGCGGCAATGACAAGGATTCGTCGCTGGATCGACAACTTTCGCGCATGTTTACCGCCGTATTCGCGCAGGATGTGACGGCTGTGCAGAAATGTTTTCCGGCGCTCTGCAAAGAACTTAAACGACGTCCGCTGCTTTACGTTCCGTTCGAAAACGGTGGTCAGCCTGCGGCGATTCTGAAAGCGCGAATGCTGCAGTCTGTGATTCGCGTGCTGTTGAGTCAGCTGCCGCGACTGGGGATGCTGGAAGAAACATTCGAACTGCTCCAAACATCCCTGCAGATGGAACGTACGCTGCGCCCGTCAGGCCAGGCCGTCACCGAATTCGACCGTCTGTTCCGAATCGGGCTCAGCAGTTCTGTCGGTTGTATTCTGCAATCAGCTGAACGCTGGAAAACCGATTCCGGGCAGCGGGTTCAGGCAGTGCAGAAACGAATTCAAAAGTTATTGGACGCTTACTCCGACCTGTGGACGAGACACAGCGGGTCGATGCGACTGTCGATTGTCGAAGATCTGCACGACGATGAATTTGCCGCCGAGGTCGAAGAGTTTATCGAGACCTACGGCGAAGATCTGTTTCATACACGGATGCTGACTCTGGGCAATGCGCGAGCGATCCTGCATCATGGGGCCGAGACGCTGTTTGACGAATTGCAGGAAACGGTCGCGTTAACTCAAAACGTTAAGCTGCTGGAAGATTTTGAATCGGGTGA
>JAGQQS010001029.1 GCA_020426105.1 Planctomycetaceae bacterium | reverse complement strand
CTTATGCGGCTTCTGAATTCCGGATGGAGGCGCGGGGGCTCAGTTCGCTGACAATGACGCTGTTCAGCGTCTCCTCCAGACGCCGCAGAATATTCGCAGCCAGCGCACCATCCATGACACGATGATCGTAGGCGAGTGTGACGCGGGCATGGTTATTTTCGTCGAGTGGCCCAAACGTAAGACAACCCGTGTGAATGGATGGTGGTAGCTGGATCTCAGCACCGCGGCCAGCCAGCGTTGAAACGAAGAAAGTTCCCAGGCGTTTGGCGCGTGCCGCCGTGGCAATGTTCAGATTGTACCACCAGATCATGCGGCGCAACAAAGTCGGCAATCCAGCCAACTGCAATTGCTTCCGGAAGACTTCCCGCACGTCACCGTCGCGAAATCGATCGATTCGTTTTTGCAGCTCCGTGAGCGACAGTGTTTCAGGAACCGGGATTTGCCCCCAGAACAGCCAGGGCTCGTTCCCGATGCTGCGTTGTACGGTCAGTGTTGCCACACTGGATCGATGTTGGTACAGATGCGCCCACGGCCAGCGATACCACGTCTGACGCAGCTCAGGAATCTCCCCGGCCACGATCGCGTACGACCTGATAAAAATAGCTGGCCAGGAAATTCGCTCAGAGAATGCCACCCGAGCTGCTGAAATGGCGGAAAGATTCATTCGCCGATCATGAGCACACAAAGGGACTGCCCGGTGAAAGTACAACAGGTCCCAGCTAAGTCGACGACTTTCCGGAATTCGAATCCTTCGACCGTCTCTTACATCCGTCATTCGTAAAAAACCTGATCCGTATTGCAGGATGCCCTGCCACTGCAGAATACCGCCACTGTTCCGCCGCCACGGAATCTACATCGAATGTCGATCAGTCGAAAGATCAGCTTCGATTTCGGTCTGGTTCCGGGACATTTCGATCCGCCAGCGCATAGTTCGTATGATTTGCCGGGCAATTGCATGTGCGACCAGCGGCACAACGGCGTTGCCGAATTGTTTATAGGCCCGCGTATCTGAGACGACCTGTTTTCGGATGAGTTCCTCGGGAAACCCCATTAATCGTCCGGCCTCAACCGGCATCAGGCGCCGCGGATTCCGGCCCGCTTCCTGCGGGATGAGTATTTCGGCTCCATCCTTGTAGTAGCGCGCGCTCAGCGTACGACTGATGCCATCCAAAGGCGCGAGACCGTAACCGAATCCGTTTCCTTTCGCTTCGTGTTTGGCACGGTAGTCCTGAAGATATTGCCAGAGCAGATCGGAAAGTGTGTATCGCGGCGGCACTGAACAGGCGGGTTCCAGGATGTCGCGAAATTTCGGGGCCGGCGCAGGTGGTTGCTGCGGAAACTCAAACGGCGGATCGTCGCCGTACAGATCGCGGCGGAAACCTGCGATAAAAATACGTTCGCGATGCTGCGGGACGTAGTGCTGTGCATCGATAACCTGCGCAAAAATGGTATAGCCCAGTTCGTCCAGCGTATGCACGATGGTCTTCCATGTGTTACCACGATCGTGGGATCGCAGGTTCTTGACATTTTCAAGCAGCAACACTTCCGGGCGTCGAATTTCGATCAGAGTTGCGAGCTGAAAAAACAGGGTCCCCTGAGTCCTGTCTTTGAAACCATGCTCCCGACCCAGACTCTTTTTCTTGGAAACGCCCGCGATGGAAAACGGCTGACACGGAAATCCAGCCGCCAGTAGCTCATGTTCAGGCACATTCTGCCCATCCACAAATTCATTGATATCACCTACAGGCTCCTCGCCAAACCAGGCGGCATACGTCTTTTGGGCGTAGGGATCAATTTCACTGGAAAACACGCACCGGCCACCCACTTTCTCGAGCCCGATCCTCAGACCCCCGATTCCGGCGAACAAATCAATGAAGCGAAAATCCAGCGGCTCAAAGTTGGCTGCGGATGGGCTTCCGTTTTTTGAGTGCTGAGTACTGGCCTGTGAAAAAGGCAGAGACTTTTGTGTTCGGGGTCGCATAGTGAGTCTCGGGGCACGGCTCTCGGTCGGGGGGGGAATGGTATGAGTCAATGGCACGCAGGGCAATTGAACGCTCGGAGTGAAAAATCAGTGGCTCACAGACGCCGAATGAGGAGAACTCGCCAACGCAAAATCGTCATAAGTCTCGTGCTGACAGACGTGGCGTCGGAGCTACTGTCGACGTGGAACCGGAACATGCTGTATGCTGCTCACCCAACGCTGTGAAGCATTTGTTCCGGCTAGTGTGAATCCTGTTAACGTAGGGTGGGACCAGCGAGCGAATG
>JAGQQS010001028.1 GCA_020426105.1 Planctomycetaceae bacterium | reverse complement strand
AGTCAAGCTGCAAGGAAGAACGATGAGGCAACGTAATGTCGTCGAGGTGTGATGACATCGCAGATCGGCCGCTATCGAGGCAACCCGTGGGGACGTTTGCTCTTAACCGGGAGTGACGCATCGGGGAGTTCAAGCCCCAGAATTTTCGGCCATTGCGGCGATGGAACGTTCCATGGTTCTTCCAGCAGGGGTTCCGTCAGAGGGTAAATCCAGGCCTGGTGCCTCATGGAACGCTCGACCGTCAGCAGGTTCAAATCAGGGTCAAACAGCAATTGCGGCTTACGCCCGTTCAGAGAGACGATGACCACTGCTCGAATCTCAACGTTTTTGAGTCCAACTCGTGTTGCTGCCTCCGCAAAGAAGTGCGCGGCAGCCGCAATCTGTTCAGGGGATTTGCCAATATCCAACAACTGCCTTTGTGTCAGCAATCGGGCGATCGGAATTTCCACGGTCTTTCCCGTTGAACCGTCGGTCGCGTAAAAACGCATAAAAAGATCCTTGTGATGGATCATCATACGCCACGCGAAGTTTTGGCCCTCTTCAGTCCAGTTGGAACTTCCGGGATATGCGAAGTGGCGTAACGGAAAGATTAACTGCCAGACAACGAAGGCGGCGACGACGCATGCGACCAGAGATTGCACGAGCGGCTGGCGGTGGATGGCAGAAATCGGGGCCTGGGTATCCTTAATCAGCGGACGCCGGAATAAGTCACGTGGCCAGGTGTCGGGAAAATAGATGGTCGTCAGCAGGATCATCATCCACGGAAAGATATCGATTCTGAACATGACGGAATTCAGGACATGAAATGTGACGCCGGCCAGGTACGCGATCCAGCGTGTCCTGTGCCATAAGAGTAACGGAACAATCGCCAGATCGAGCAGCAGGCCAGCGTAACTGAGGACCCACGGCATCCAGCGTTCAGCGAGCAGAGGGCCGATGATCGGAAGATGAGTCTTTTGCGGAATCCAGATTCTGAGTGGCATAGCCTGCAGCCAATCGCCTTCGCATTTGGCGATGCCGCCAAATACGTATGGCAGAGCGACGATAAACATCAATATCCATCGGCACCAATTCGGGACGAAAGGGCTGGCCCGGCGGGGAAACAGCAGGGCGTCCACGGAAAAGGAACGATGCGCTGGAATCAGGACGAGCAAAAACGCGATCAGACATGTGAAATAGTAATGATTCTGATAAAGCGCCGCCTCGCTCAGAAAGATGTAGGTGAACGAGCAAAAGAGCATGAACGCGCAGAATCGGTAGCATAGCCCGAGGCCAACACCAATCGCGGCCACTCCCATTAACAGATGAATCCGGCGCATGCCCGGGCCATCCAGAGCCTGCACCCATTCGAAGCCATAAAACTTCAGATGATATTGACTTCCCGTGAAGTAGTATTCGATCCAGTTACTGCTGAGAATCAGCAGCAGATGAACCAGTAACATAGCGGCGAACGCAATGCGAAAGAACGCCACACTTGCGATGTTGCACGGCTCCCACATCCGACGCCACCAGAAGTCTGATTCCAAAGTGATCCTGAAGGGTTGCTTTTCCGGTGAGTCCATGGATTTTCTGTTCTATGCTCAGGAATCGGACATTGCACAGGAATCTCAGATCATGGAGCATTATTATCGGCCATGCCACAGCAAGGGGAAGTTCCCAAGCATTGTGCAGGAATTTAATGCCGTTTATATAACGTCACAGCCGACGTATGTGTACCGTCAGCACCTTCGAGTTGCCCCGGTGTTTTGTATTGATTAATCTGACGGAACTTGAAATGACCGCAATCCTCGGCCTTTCGGCCTTCTATCATGACTCTGCTGCCGTCATTGTAGTGGATGGTGAAATCGTGGCGGCCGCGCAGGAAGA
>JAGQQS010001027.1 GCA_020426105.1 Planctomycetaceae bacterium | reverse complement strand
CCGCCCATTGGCTTCATTTCCTGATGCTCTTTGGTCTGCGGCGTGATGGCCTGGCAATGAGGACACTCATACCCAACCGGCAATCGCACGTCCTGTGTTTCACCAGCCAGTGACGAGATCGTAAACCGCACGGCATCGGTGCCGTACTTTTCAATCAGCTCCAGCGGATCAACGCCGTTGCCTTTGGACTTGGACATAGTCTGCCCAAGTCCGTCGAGGATCTTCGGATGAATATAAACGTGCTTAAACGGCACGTCGCCCATGTTATACAGGCCTGTGAGCACCATTCTCGCGACCCACAGCGTGATGATGTCGCGGGAAGTGACGAGGACGGAGCCGGGATAGAAGAAGTCGAGGACTTCGTTCGTTGGGTTTTCGGGTTTCGGTTTTCGGTTTTCGGACTGCGATTCAATTTGAGATTTCAAATTTGAAATTTCAGATGCCGCACCAGCGGCCGACTGCATCGGCGGATTGTGTTCCAGATCCGGCCAGCCGAGTGTGGCATGTGGCCAGAGTGCGGAACTGAACCATGTGTCGAGGACGTCTGGGTCTTGAGTAAAACCATCTGCTTCCAGCTTCTTCTCCAGTTCCTCACATCCATCGGCCACGCAAATCAAACACAGTTTTTCCCCGGGTTCCAGACCGTCTGCGATCACTGCCGCCAGTTGGCCAGCATATTTGGGGACGGGGATGAAAACGTCTCCTTCAAAGTCATCCGCATGGTTTGCCTTCTGAGACTGAGAAAAGTACGCAGCGAGCTCTTCGCGCCTGCCCGTGTCGATCCTTCGGCTCCAAATCGGAATCCGATGCCCCCACCACAACTGCCGGCTGATACACCAATCGCGTTTCTCGCTCAACCAATCGAGATACGTCTTCGCATACCGCTGCGGGAAGAAGCGGACTCGGCCATCTTCAACCGCATCGATCGCACTTTGAGCCAGCGTGTCCATTTTCACGAACCATTGATCACTCAAAAACGGTTCAATCGCCGTCTTGGAACGGTCGCTGTACATCATCGGGATCACGCGGTCTTCGACTTTTTCGAGATGCCCGAGCGCCTCCATTTTTGCGACGACTTTCTTACGAGCTTCCATGCGGTCAAGACCCTGGTACTCGCCGCCGTTCTCGTTGATCGTACCATCGGTGTTCAGAATGTTGATCGGCTCAGACATCTTGTCCTTGTTGCGAGACCAGCATGCATAGTCATTTGGATCGTGAGCCGGAGTGACCTTCACCGCTCCAGTGCCCAGCGTTTTGTCAGCCAGCAAGGCATCGGCAATGATCGGGATGATGCGGCCGTTGGCGGGGATCTGAACGTGCTTGCCAATGAGATCGGTGTAGCGTTCGTCAGTGGGATGAACGCAAACGGCAGTGTCGCCCAGCATCGTTTCGGGGCGCGTCGTTGAGAACGAAATTCGTCGGCCAGTTGGTTGCCACCCTTCGTTTGTCGTAGACAAGCGCAGCGCCGGCCCACCATCGTTGCCACTGTTCGGTGGGCCGTCGCTCGCATTGCTCGCTTGTCCCACCCTACCGGTGTTCTCAACAACCGGATAATTCATCGTCCAGAAATGACCGGCAACATCCTCATGGAACACTTCGTCATCCGCAACGGCCGTCTGCAGATACGTGTCCCAGTTCACCAATCGCTTACCGCGATAGATCAATCCGTCACTGAACATCTTAAAAAACGTACGACGCACGGCTTTGCTGCAGACTTCGTCCAGCGTGAATCGGACTCGTCGCCAGTCGCAACTCGCGCCGATCTGCTGGAGCTGATTAAGAATCCGAGCTTCGTACTCGTCTTTCCACTTCCAGATACGTTCCACCAGCGCATCGCGGCCGATATCATGACGTGTCAGTTTTTCCTCTTCCAGCATGCGGCGTTCGACCACCGCCTGAGTCGCAATGCCCGCGTGGTCCGTGCCCGGCATCCACAGTGCTTCCCTGCCCTGCATGCGTCGCCAGCGAGTCAGCAAGTCCTGAACAGTGCCGTTCAGACAGTGCCCCATATGCAGCGCCCCTGTCACATTGGGCAGGGGAATCATAA
>JAGQQS010001026.1 GCA_020426105.1 Planctomycetaceae bacterium | reverse complement strand
AGCAGATCTGGATAAGGAACTTCGGCAGCTGAACGGAGAAATTCACGCGGAGGAAGCGTTGCAGGCCCAAGGATTATCCGGCGGCTTAATCGGGGCAGGGGCAGGTATCCTGAGTCTGTCAGGCCGACCCGGTGGGGGTACTCCGGGTCAGCCAGGTGGAACAGTCGATCTCGGCCGCGAGTTGCTTCTGATCCGCCAGAAGATTGAGCAGTTTAAAGCGAACAGCCGTGATCCGAATCATCCTGATTTGCTGGCGATGCAGAAACAGGAAGAACTGTTGCGCGGTGCTCTGGGCGGTGGTGCACCCGCCAGTTCCGATGGCACATCGCCCGCTGTCCCGTTCTCCCCTGTTAGTTATCTGACCAAGCTTCGCGATGCTGTGGAGGCTGAAATCAAGGAACAGGAGAAACTGTTCGTCGAAAAAAATCTGCAGATGCTCGAACTGCAGCGCGAACAACGCGAAATCGATCCCGATGTAAAAATGCTCGAATCACTGCAACAGGAAATTCGAAAGCAGGAAGTCGAACTCAACGCTCCCGATCGAATCACTTCGGTGCAGGATGCCAATATTCCGGAAGAGCGTGAAATCAAAAAGAAGACACAACTGGCCACGCTGGCCGGATTTGGAGTGCTCGGATGCATCGTGTGCGGCTTCACGCTGTTCGAATGGTTTTCATACCGCATCGGTGCGGCGACAGATATTTCCAATGAAGTTGGTTTGCGTCTGATCGGGACAATTCCGTCACCGGATCGCGGTGGACTTCTGGGGCTCGGGATACTTGCTGGCAAAGTCGATTACGACGAATGGAATCGCGCGGTTACGGAATCAATGGACGTCGTGCGCACATTTCTGATGCGGCATATCGATCCGGCGCGTCCGGCATCGATTCTGATCGCGGGTGCATCAGCGAACGAAGGCAAGACAACCGTTTCCTGTCAGCTGGCGGCCAGTCTGGCCCGCACCGGCAAACGTGTTGCTCTGGTTGACTGCGACCTCCGACGCCCTTCGGCGCATCTGATGGTCGGCGGGCAGCAGGGCCCCGGGATCAGTGAGCTGATTCGCGGTGAAGCGACAATCGATGGGATTCGGCAACAAACCGAGGCACCGGGACTGACCTTTATCGGTGCGGGGAATGTCGATCAGCGCGTGCTGCAGTTGTTGTCGATCGATGGCGGACGCAGCCTGATTCAGCAATTGAAATCACGGTTTGATTTCGTCGTCATTGATACATCGCCGCTGTTGTTCGTCGCAGAGCCGTCGATGCTGGCACAAAACGCGGACATTGTACTGCTGGCGACCCGCAAAGACTACAGCCGCGTCCGCTATGTGGCTCAGGCACGTGACTCACTGCGGAGTCTGCAGATTCCATTGCTGGGTGCGATCATGGTCGGGGCCGATTCGGATTTCCAGCGACAGACATACGGCTATCAGCAGGAAGTCGTGCGCATGACGACGACTCAGGCGCCCCGATGATGGGCTCGACAAACATTTTTGACGGGACCTTTACGGTTGATGTGGAAGACTACTTTCAGGTCTCTGCATTTGCGTCCGTGATCAAACCCGATGACTGGGATCATTACGAATGTCGTGTTGAAAACAGTACCCGAAGAATTCTGGAGATCGCTGCCAGGCAATCGACCCGCGGGACATTTTTTATTCTCGGCTGGGTTGCCGAACGATTTCCTCACCTCGTTCAGGAGATTCGCTCGGCCGGTCATGAAATCGGCTGTCACAGCCACTGGCATCAGTTGGTTTATGATCTCGGACCGGAGCGTTTTCGAGCGGATTTGATCAAGTCGCGCGACGTGCTGCGGGACATTACCGGCGAACCGGTGCACTTGTACCGAGCGCCGAGCTTTTCGATCACGCGGCGCTCGCTGTGGGCACTCGATATTCTGATCGAAGAAGGGTTCGATACGGATTCAAGTATCTATCCAACGCGACATGATCGCTACGGAATTCCGGGATCACCGCAGAGTCCTCACGTGATTAAAACCGCCAGCGGATCGATCCGCGAGTTCCCGGGCATGACAGCGATCGTGACCGGGATGACGGTTCCGGTCGGGGGCGGTGGTTATCTGCGACTGTTCCCATGGTGGGTAACCGCGCGACTTCTGAAACAGGTTCGCTCCGCCGATCGACCACTCAACGTGTATCTGCATCCATGGGAAGTCGATATTGATCAGCCACGGATTCGGGCGTCATTGAAATCGAGATTCCGTCACTATCAGAATCTGTCGACGATGGCCCCAAAACTGACATCGATGTTGTCTCAGTTCAGGCTGACAACGATGTCGACAGTACTGGATCACACACTGGCGAGGAAGCCTGATGCGCAGATTCCGGCAGCAGCCTTTACGTCCTGATCGAAAACACCTGCGACATGACCGCGCGAATCCTGTATGTGACCCATCGTGTCCCGTTTCCTCCGGATCGAGGAGATCGAATTCGCACGTGGAATATTCTGAAGTTTCTGGCTCAGCGGACGTCGATTGATCTGGCCTGCCTCGCTGATGAAGCGGTCACCGA
>JAGQQS010001025.1 GCA_020426105.1 Planctomycetaceae bacterium | reverse complement strand
ATTTTGGATCCGGGGTTTTGGCGGAAGTCTGAAAATCGGCAGCAACGTTATGCATAAAACGGTAACCAAACTTGCCGGTCTGGTTGTAAATCACACCGCCCGTGATGACACCCGTCAGGTGATTCAGCACAAACACACCCTCCACTTCACCGACTTCAGACAACGGCACTGTCAACATGGTAAACTTGTCGTTTCCATTGGCTACGGCCGCTTTTATTTCAGACTGCGGCCAGAAATAGACGGCCGCCCCCATAACAAATGCCCCGGCAGCAAACATCAGTGCGGAACGCAGAATGTGATTTTTCATAACCTTGCCTTTGCGTTTTGCTGGATATCACGGCATCCGAAGAGTGACGATGCCCCTTGAAATCATCATACTCCCCCCACTTCGAAACAACCAGACTGCCAGAGAATGAACTTGCTCTGACTTGTCCAATCATTCGTATTCCGCCACTATTCTTTTCCGGATCCCCGCAAAACCCGGTCAATTGACTATGAATTCCCCCCCCCAAAACGAAATCTGTATCTGGTCATCCATCCGCGAACGAGCGGCGGAACGTGCTGCTTCTGAACCCATGCTCGCCAGCTTTCTGCATGCCACCGTCATCAACCACGAACGGTTTGAGGACGCTGTCAGCTACCACATGGCGGGAAAGCTGGCTTCCAGTACGCTGTCCGCGATGCAGCTCCGCGAAATCATGCTGGATGCTATGACCAAAGACCCGACAATCGCTGATGCGATTTGCGCCGATATCCGAGCGGTTCGGGAACGTGACCCTGCTGTTACCTGCAATCTGGTGCCTCTGTTGTTTCTGAAAGGTGTCCATGCTCTCATCGGCTATCGCATTGCACACTGGTTGTGGCGTGAACGGCGTGAACTACTGGCGCTGTATCTGCAAAACAGAATGTCAGAAACTTTTGGTGTCGATATTCATCCGGCTGCCAGAATTGGTCGCGGCATTCTAATGGATCATGCAACGTCCATTGTGATCGGAGAGACGGCCGTCATTGAAGACGATGTCTCACTGCTCCACGAAGTGACGCTCGGCGGTACTGGTAAGTCATCCGGCGACCGTCATCCCAAAGTCCGTCGCGGAGTTCTGATCGGCGCGGGCGCCAAGATCCTGGGCAACGTCGTAATCGGGGAAGGAGCAAAAATCGGGGCGGGAAGTGTTGTGCTCCGCAACGTCGCACCGCATTGCACGGTAGCGGGTGTACCGGCCGTCGTGGTCGGCAGACCGTGCTCCGAAAATCCCGCGCTTGATATGGATCATGAAATTTCAGCCGGCGATTCGATCTGAATTTCGCTGGAAGAACCTGCGATGGGTGGGAGACTCAGAAAACGGTTCCGAGTTCGAAGAATTCAGTGCAGAATCCACGGCATTGACGGGGACACGCAGGCGCCCCGGTACGGAATTTGACGAGGCGTTGTTCGCCACCGCTCGATTATGCGCTGGCGTTTGTGTTCTCACTCCAGCATAATTCAGCAGTTCGAGACAGCTCACGATGTTTAGTCCTGCGACGGATTCCCCGGCTCCCATGACGACAGACAACTACAGCGATATCGCCCAATTGACGAATACAAGTCTCATTCGCCGGGTAAAATCCGGGGAGCAGGAGGCATGGGAAAGCTTTGTGCGGATTTATGCGCCGCTGATCTATTCTCGATGCCGAAGTGGTGAACTGAATCCGGAGGAGGCTGCCGACGCGATGCAGGAAGTCTTCCTCAGAGTCCACAAAGGGATTGCTGCATACCGGCCTCAAAAAGAACGCGCCAGTTTTCGCAGCTGGCTGCGAACCGTGGCGGCCCACACGGTCGTTGATCATTTCCGCGAGGTCGCCCGTCAACACAAATCGCTCGATGCGGCGACGCTCAATTTGCGACTGCGATCGCTCGAAGAATCCTTTTCGGAAGAAAGTTTCTCCAGCAGTGATCACGGCGCGGCAGGAAGCGAAAGTCGGCATTTGATCGTCAATCGAATCATGCAGGAGATTCGAGGCGACTACGAAGAACGCACGTGGGACGCATTTTGGCGAACCACGATTGACGGCCAGAAAGCGACGGAAGTGGCTGCTGAGCTCAACATGACACCGGGAGCGGTAAGAACTGCCAAATATACGGTTTGCCGACGACTTCGCGAAGAGCTGAACGAGCTGCTGTAGGCGACCATCGTGATATCCGCGAAGCCACACGATTCCAAAATGGTCTGACGCTCCACCGCTTAATGCGTAGAGGGCGGCGCTGTGAGGTATATTGAGACGCATAAAGCCGGGACTCCCCCGCTCCTCCGGCCGGTCGGCGACATTCTCCGTTTCGCGGGAGGAGAATGGACGTCAATCAGGCTGCTGAAACAACAAGAAGAATGCTTCACAGCGTTGCGTACAGGGTGTTCCGGAGTTCGATTGCGTCGAATGGCAAGTTGATATGAACAAACCGTCGTGTCCAGCACAGATAGACCTCCAGGCATTTTCCACGGGCGCATTATCGACGGATTCCGCTGTCGCCGTCGCGCGACATATTTCAGAGTGCCCGGATTGCGATTCCAGACTGCTGTTGTATGACGAGGAATGCGACGATTTTCTGACGTTGTTGAGGACAGCCGCCCGGAGCCGGGTTCTGAGTGTCCTCAGAGAAACAGAACTGCAAGCCGCGATTGCCACGATTGCTGAATTGAATTTCGAGACAAAAACTCGACCTGCCCCCGACCTCGAACCGGATGCCTCACGTACCCTTGCAGCAGATGCCACGGTAGCAGGGGAGTCCGCAACAGAGGCATCCGACCTTCCTGCCGATTCCCTTTGGTGTCCGCCCGGTTATCAACTGCTGGGCGAGGTTGCTCGCGGTGGGATGGGAGTTGTTTATCGGGCTCGTCAGATCAGTGCAGATCGTGTGGTTGCATTGAAGGTCGTGAGGAGTGGTCGACCTCACCCGGCGGAACTGGATCGGTTTCTGGCTGAAGCCCGCGCGGCCGCTCGCCTGCATCACCCGAACATTGTGCCGGTATATGAAGTCGCAGCATCTGACGGACAGCCATATTTCACGATGCGTCTGGTACAGGGAATGACCCTGGCTCAGCGACTCAATGGAGAACCTCTGGAGCCTCGGCTGGCTGCGACGATCCTTCGCGCAGTTGCTGACGCCGTCCAGTTTGCTCATGAGCATCAGATCATTCATCGTGACATAAAGCCAGGCAACATTCTGCTCGATGATACAGATAAGCCCTACGTCACGGACTTCGGACTGGCGCGGGTTATGGATCAGGCATCGGATCTGACGACTGAAGGTCAGATTGTCGGAACTCCTTCGTATATGCCTCCGGAGCAGGCCCTTGGGAAACGAGACGATGTGAATGAAACGAGCGACGTCTATTCCGTGGGTGCGGTGCTGTATTTCTGCATCACCGGGCGGCCGCCCTTTCAGGCGGCGACACCAGTCGCCACTGTGGTGCAGGTACTGAATCAGGAAGTGGCTGCTCCGCGTCAACTGAATGCCGATATTCCTGCCGACCTGGAAACAATTTGCCTGAAATGTCTGCAGAAAGAACGGCTCCTGCGTTACGAATCCGCAGCAGCTTTAGCGGAAGATCTGCGCCGATTTCTGAGCCACGAACCGATCGCTGCACGTCCGGCCGGTACCGCCGAAAAGACTGTCAAGTGGATTCGACGCCATCCTGCATGGACAGCATTGGGAGTAATGGGCCTGATATCGATAGTTGCCTCGGCGATTGCCCTGACCAGTGCTGTGTATAACGGCGAACTCCAGAATTCCCTGCAACAGACTCAAACGGCAAAGCGGACGACCGAAATACGGGAACAGGAAACGGCACATGCGCTGCGTCTGGCTGAACAGGCCAACGAACGAGCAAAGAAATCCGAATACTTTCGCCAGATCGCGATTTCAGCGAATGCCGCCGACGCTGGTGACTATCGAACAGCTGTGGAAACGTTTGGTCAGATAGATGCGATGATGGGCAACTGGGAATTTCGCTACCTGCAACGCATGCTTCACGATCCGAATTCCAGCCTGGTTGTGTCGAAAGCAGTTTCGGGGACGTTGACACTTCAGATTCGCCATGATGGCAAAGAAGGCGTCTTTCTGGAGTCCGGCTCTGAATCACGATTTGCTTTCTTTGATACCGACAAGGCAAAAGTCCATCGCAGGATTTCGCTGGGCGCTAATGTGGGCGGATTCGCCTGGATCGACAAATCCCTGTCGTTCGGCACCGTCCTGCGTTTTGTCGGCGATCACTCGCACATCGAGCGCTGGAATCTGGAATCCGGAGAACGGGCGCAAACAGTGATCGGTTTTCGATTTGACGGCAGGCCTGTTTCCGACTCGGCGGGTCGCTGGTCAGTCATCTGTGAATCGGGATCTGCTGTACGCGACGAGCCCGGTATTCTGATCGTTGACTGGGCAGAATCTTCCCTTCGGCAATTCAGGCACCACGGAAGAAAGGTGGCAACGGCTGCGGCATTTCGGAGCGACGGAACTCGCGCATACGCAGCAGTTGCAAATCGCGACAAAGAAATTGAGTTGTTTGAATTTGAACTACCTGAATGGAAGATTCTCCAGACGAGTTCGCTCGGATACACAGCGCGTGACATGGTTCTCCGCGAACCAGCCGAAGAACTCATTATCGTGGGATCCGACCGACGCCTGCATCGCCTGCATCTGGATAATTTCCGGGAAATTCTGAGGAGTGATGCGGCGACGTATGGTTTCACCTGCATTGAGCTTTCAAGCGACGGTCAGCGCGTCATCGCCGGCGAACAAACGGGAGTCGTCAGAGAATTCGAGATTGACACGTTTCGGGTCGTGGCCTCACATCTGGGCAGGCGGTTTCAGACAATTCAGGTAGCCTCTGCAAAAGACGATCGTATCTGGGCCTCCGGGATGGACGGTCATGTTCGGTCATGGTCAAGTGGCCGGGATTCACGATTTGTTTTGCTGCGGTCCGATGAAGACTATATCGGGACAATTGCCTTTAGTACATCAGGTAAAGTTCTTGCGGCCGGACATTCAGCACTGCATCTCTACGATGTCAGCAGCCAAAAGGCGATTGCCGTTCAGACAGCACCTTCGGAAACGGTCAACCGTCCGGGAGGATTGATGTTCGTCAGTTTTCTGGATGAAGATCGGCAGGTGCTCACCATGGACTGGGGTGGTGCTGTGCGATTATGGGACGGCGCCACGGGCGAACATCTCGCAATATTTTCCGATCAGGAACCTGCGGGAATCATGGGAGGATGTTTGTCTGCGGATCAACAGACCGCGTATTCAGCGAATGCCGATCATTCGATCAGTGTCTGGAGCGTTGGTGAGCGCCGTCGTATTCACAGGATCCCCGTTGATACCGGGCAATACAGATGCGCTGTCTCCCCGAATGGGCGGTATCTGGCGGCGGGCGGGGCAGAGCTTACAAAACCGCCGCTTGTCTGGGACCTGACGCGCGGCATGGAGTCATGGACCGCAGCATCCGCGTTCCATCCCCAGTTGCCCGCGCAGCCATGCTGGTCGCTGGCATTTTCGCCGGATGGACGATTTTTGGCCATGGGAGACGTGTTCAATCGAGTCACCGTCGTTGACACTCGAACCTGGAAGCAGCAGTGGCAGTCGCTGACTCAGCTGGGTGTTGTCAACGGCCTTGGTTTTTCCCCGGACAGCTCAAGGCTGATATCATGCAGCACTTCCGGACGGGTTGTACTGTTCGAAGCTGAAACGGGGCTGGAAATTATGCGATTGAACGGACATACCGGAGCGGTCAACGGTGTGGCATTCAGTCCTGATGGAAAAAAGATCGCCACCTGCGGATCGGAGGGAGTCAGAATCTGGCCGACGGACTGATCACTGTTTCGCTTTCGTTGCGTGTCCCGGGATGTTGCGGTTATCGTTAGTCACTCAGAAAACATGAGATCGGGGACTATCCCAAAGCGAACGTCCATTTATTCGGCGGATGGCAGTTAACACCATGGACCTTTCATCGTGTCCCAGTCGGGCAGAACTCTCTGAGTACGCCACCGGTTTACTGAGTCCTGATCGTGTCGAGGCGCTGGAACGACATCTGCATCAGTGCGACAAGTGCGCTGATCTGGCTGAGAAGCACGGAGACGCCGACATCCGATTCACAATGTTGCTGCAGGAATCCGCCAGGCTGGCTTCTCCGCTTGTCCTTGAGGAGGTCGAGTTTCGGCATAAACTCGAACGAGTCGCGGGCCACCGCTTCATATCGATGTCAACCGGTTTCCGGCAAACGGATCCGACCAAGACAATCATCGGGGATTCGCTTGTTGATGTAACAGGCCCTCCATCAGCAACTTCCGCGGAGTTACCATTACCCACGGGAGCGAAACTTGGGCAGTATGATCTGCTGGAGGAAGTCGGACGCGGCGGCATGGGTGTCGTCTATAAGGCGCGACACCGAAAGCTGAATCGACTGGTGGCATTGAAACTACTGCCCCCGTCACTGACCAACGATGCGGGAATGCTGGAGCGCTTCGAACACGAAATGCGCGCGATCGGAAGTCTGGATCACCCGAACATCGTGCGTGCCATGGATGCCGATGTGGTCGATGGTATCCACCTGCTCGTGATGGAGTTTGTCGATGGAGAAACTCTTTCCGGTTTGCTCAGACGCAGGGGAGTGTTGCCAGTGGACGAAGCCTGCCGTCTGATCTGTCAGGCTGCTGCAGGACTTCAGCATATTCACGACGCCGGGATGGTCCATCGTGATATCAAGCCGGGAAATCTGATGCTGTCAACGAACGGCACTTTGCGAATTCTTGACATGGGACTCGCTCTGCTGACGGAAGCTCAGTTATGCGTGCCGGATGAAGCGGGCACCGGTCTTGTGATGGGCACGCTGAACTATATGTCTCCTGAACAGTTCGAGAATACTCATGCCGTTGATATTCGGGCTGATATCTACAGCCTTGGTGCCACATTTTATGCGCTGCTGACCGGACAGACCCCCTATGCAGGGCGAGGTGAAGGCTCAGCGCTTCAGAAACTCCGGATCATGGCTACTGAAGACCCGACACCGATCGAAACGTTGCGGCCAGACCTTCCACCCGCCATCGTTGCCCTGGTCGGGCAGATGATGCATCGTGACCGCACTCACCGCATGGCAACGCCTCAGGAACTTCTCGAACAGCTGGAGTTGATCGCGCCTGCAAAATCAATGACCGCAAGCGCACTCTCTGCGAATCAACGACCGCCAATTCAGTGGCTCAGGCCGTTGTTAATTGTCAGCTCGGTTCTGGCGATCCTGACGATTGGAATCGTGATCCATTCCGGGTTGCGCTCTGGACGCTCGACGTCCGGTTCTGAACTCCGGCAACATCGTTTGGAGGTCGGACTGCTGTCATCCAGGGGTGATCAATCAGAAAAAAGAGCCCTCACCGATGCAGGAAGCACAGGCCTCGCAGCCATGAACAGCAGCCCGGACATCCACGTTCCCTCCGCGGAACCGGGTGCCAGAGTTATCCCTTGGGAATCGTCGAATATCGCCGCCGAAATGGTCCGGCAGGCGAAAGAGACAGGGAATTTCAGCAATCTGCTGAAGGAATTCGGCCAGACAAGAGACCCCTCACTGAAGACCCGGCTGATCCACACCTTTGCACAGCAGAACGTGTCCGCGACAACGCTGATCTCGCTGCTGGAACAGCCCCATCCCGATGAGGTCCGAGCGGCACTGTGGCTGGGTCTGGGGGTCTCGGTCGATCTAACTTCGGCTGCCGGAAGGGACCTTATCGGTGTCTGGAGTTCGCTGAAGGAACGGCTGTTAACTGATTATGCAGAAAACAAAAGTCCTGCCGTACATAGCGCTGTGCAGTGGCTGGTGCGGCACTGGCGCAAATCAGAATCCACAACCGAGTTTCAGAACCTGATCGACGAACTGGATGAAGATTTCCGGGAACTTCGCGAAGAGCTGCAACTGAGACCGATGCCTATGGATGCTGGCTGGCACGAGAACATTTTCGGCGACACGATGATCATTGTTCCGGGCGGCGTTGAGTTCACAATCGGCTCTCCTGCCGATGAAGCAGGACGTGCTGATGATGATTCTCTGTATTCCGAGCTTCAGCAGCATGCGGCTCTTCCTGTCGCAATCGCGGTCTGCTCGACTGAGGTCACTCAGGAGCAGTACCTGGAAGTTCTGCGCGCCGCCCTGCCCAGGCCAAAGCATGTCCAGCTGCAGCACCCGGTAAGTGGTCTGTCATGGCATAATGCGGCATGGTTCTGTAATCGCCGGAGTGAACTGGAAGGATTGCCCTCTGACGAGTACTGCTACGAACAGATCAGCTCTCAGCCAGCACCCATGGGTAGGTATCGCTTAAAGGAAAATTATCATCAGCGGCGAGGCTATCGCATGCTGGATGAGGCCGAATGGGAGTACTGCTGTCGAGCTGGTTCCGAAACGGCACGACCCTTCGGCCACGCCGACGATCTGGCTGGCAACTACATCGTGATGGCGGAATCCGGACATGACGCACCGCTCGAGGTCGGGATGAGCATGCCAAATGCCCATGGCTTTTTTGACATGCTGGGGAACACTGCTGAATGGGTCAACGAACCGGCAGAGGGACGTAAGAGGCCGGCACGCCGGGCCCGTGGCGGATCGACTCTGACCGGATACGCTCGGCTGCGATCCGCAAATCGTCTGGTGATAGAGGAAGACTATCCTCACCCAAACGTTGGTCTTCGCGTCTGCAGAAGTCTGCGTCCGGATCGCGACACTGATTACACCGAGGAACTCATGGTTGAAGTACTCAATGGCCGAAAGGACGCGGGCCAATCCCTGAATACCAGCCCGTCATCGGCATGGCGTCCCCTGAAGCGGGGAGAAACGGTCTGTCTGGGGACTGGCGACCGCAACCGGATTCCCGAACGTCGATTCCGCATTGTTAATCGGTCTGATCAGATCATGACCCTCGGCGAACCAACCCGTTCCGGTATTACGCGCGTCTGCAACAACCCCGCGATGTCTCTGGCGCCAGGGGATAACAGTGAGTGGATCGTCGGCGGATCAGGGGCTATTTTCGGAGTCAACGCAGGATTCCTTCGGATTCCGGTAACATCAGAATCCGGTGGTGAGGATTACGTGTCGATCAGTATCACTGCAGCTCTGCACGACGAAAGGCTCCATGTGCTGGAAGGTGGCATGTCAGGAGATCCCGGAACCTATCGGTCATTCTCCTTTGGCGAGGTCCGTCAGCATTCCAGCGTCACACATCGGTTTTCCATACATAACTGCGGTGACCGACCGCTGCGCATTGTAAACATCGAGGTCCCGGATCACTTTCACCTTCGACATGACTGGCTTCCGACGGCCGAAGGCGGGGAGTTCAGCTGGTTCACGATCAAGGTCGATACTGCCGAACTGGGCGAGTTCTCCGGCCAAATCAAAGTGAAAACATCAGACAGAAAGGAACCGGAATTTCGTTTTCCGGTTTCCGCAACCGTCGTGCAGGGCCTGCCAGCCGGCATTCCTGGAATATTCCGGGATGGTATCTGGCTGTTCGATGAGAACCGCGACGGTATCGAACATCCCGTCTACGAATTCGGCCAGAAAGGTGACGTGCCGCTGACCGGTGACTGGAACGGCGATGGCATCTCGGATCTGTGCATCTGTCGCTCAACACCCGACAGCAAACTCTGGACATGGCACGTGAAATTCCTCGGGGAGAATCCTCCTGCCCCCATTGAGAAGGCGTTGATTTTTGGATCGACCACCGGAACTCCCATGCTGGTGGCTGAAAAACGCGCGATTGGATTTATACCCGCTGTTGTGGTGCCGGACGCAGATCATCGATTGGTATGGCAGTTTGATGCGAATCGAGACGGCCAGCTGGACCCGGATAGAACAGTACCCTTCGGCAGCGTGCCCGATGTACCCGTCGCGGCAGACATTGATGGAGACGGCACGGCAGAAATCGGTTACGTGCGGCGATTTCAGAACCACCTGCTCAACTCGGAATGGCATTTCCGCGACCCTCACCTGCCGGATGATAAAATCCTCAGGTTCGCTGTTGGTATTGACACACCGGTCGTCGGCGACTGGGACGGCGATGGAAAACAGGAAGCCGGTGCATTCCGAAATCATCCAGCCCACACGGTCGAGTGGCTGCTAAATCTCGACGCTGACGCATTGTCGGAACAGGAACATGAATTCGGTCGGTTGGGTGATATTCCGGTCGTTCTGGAAACACGAGACCTGAGGGCACGGACTTCTGCGACTCCCGAATAGACGCTTCACATGGCCCTCTATTCTGCACCGAATCCTTTAAAGCGCTGCAGCGGCTGATTGCAGCATCGGAGGGGACAACGCATATGTTCACTGTCAACGTCTGCATTCCGTTCAGTCTCTGTGAGCAAGTAGCCGTTATTTTCTGCGCCTGACCTTGCCACCATCACAACCAGCGTGCCGTAATGGATGCCGCCGATCTCCTCGAGATCATTCTGGCGGCTCGAGCCATGACAAACGAACCCACAAAAAGCAGATGGATTGACGCAAGCAGGCTGAAAATCATCTCAATTCTTCGTTTCTTCAGCGATTACTCCATGTAATGCTCAATTGCAGCACTGTCGCCAGCGAGACCCATACGAAATACGGAACCTGAGCCAGCGCAATCCATTTATGATGCCTCCAGATGACGAGGGACATCCAGATGATTGTGGCCCAAACGACCAGAATGTCCACAGCAGCCAGCGGCAAGT
>JAGQQS010001024.1 GCA_020426105.1 Planctomycetaceae bacterium | reverse complement strand
GCCCGGTGACGTTCGCGTGAAACGTCGAGTCCACGGATTCTCGGGCGACAACCTGGAACACATCAACATCCGAGGCATAGTCTTCTTCGGCTGCTCGATGGCATTTTCGAGGACCCGGTATTTGACCGTGGAAGACTGCCAGTTCATTTATCCCTATGAGTTGCTCACCATGCGCGACAACCAGCAGGCGAAGAACGACCAGCGCCCGGTCTTCATTCAAGGTGAACACTGTGTGCTGAAAAGGTGCCTTGTAAAGTACGCACCGGGCACTTCCATTCACGTGCTGGGCCGAAGCAATCGGATCGATAACTGCTTCGTCACTGAAGGCAGTCGCCATGGACGTCATGGTGATCCCAATGTCTCGCTGGAATATGACCGTCGGCAGGCCGGCAACGTGCAGCAAGGCAACCGCGACAATCAGCGTTGGAAGTACAGTACAGAAAACGGTAATACCATTTCACGCAGTACCATCTGCATGGGCGGAGGCATTGGAATTTATCTGCCCGGACCGGGACCGGGCACTGCAGAATACAATCATCTCTTTAATTTGGGTCTCTATTGCAAGGATGTTTCGGCGCTTTACATTCCCAAAGGACAAAACAGGGCCTGGTCCGGTTTTCATCACAACTGGATTCACGATATTAATGGCATCGGGCTACGGTGCGATCAGGACGGGCAGCAGGTGCGTTTTCACCACAATGTTGTGTGGAACTGCAAAGCCGGTGGTAAGGCCAACGGTTACGAATTCCAGCTTTACCACAACACCGTCTTCGTCAACAATCCCGGCCATCCCCTGCTTATGGTGAAACAGCAGCAGGTGGACGTCGTCGCCGACTGGCCCATTCAGAACAATGCCGTCTTTCGCCTGGCCGACCGCATGGACCTTCGGGAATGGAATGTGATGACTGAAGCAGAGAAGGCAGAACGCGACTTTATCATCGACATACCGGAATCCTCCACGATCCACCACAATTATCTCATCGGTCCGGAACAACAAGCAACCCTCTTTGTAAACACGAGCGAAGAGGCACCTGATTTCCGCCCTCTGGCGGGCAGCCCTCTGACAGACCGGGGAGTTGCTATTCCGGACATCAACGATGATTTTGCGGGCGCTGCTCCTGATATAGGCGCCTACGAACTCGGAGGCCCGTACTGGACGG
>JAGQQS010001023.1 GCA_020426105.1 Planctomycetaceae bacterium | reverse complement strand
ACCACCCGAATTGCCGGAGTTGCCGGATACTGCAGGGTCATCCGCAGTGTTTTCCCGAGATCGCCATCCGTTCGCGAATTCAGCGATGGCGTGTAGCTCACTTCCAGACCTTCTTCGACGGCTCGATGCCCCGCGTACTGAAACGTGCGACTGCCATCCGAAATTGTGGTTTCTGCATCGTTCAGTTTCCAGCCGCGTGCCGCAGCAACCGAGATGGCGTTCATCCGACCCGAAGTGCGCGGGACTGCCGTCAGGGTCGATGCGAGATACGTGGTCGCTCCCGCAGGAAGTTCCGCAGGCCCCAGCAATTTGGCACACAGCAGTAAACCGGGAATCGGGATCCGCCGCACGATCTGCTCGTCGTCCAGCAGCGCCTTCAGCTTCGTTTTCTCTGCCGAATGAAAATAGAGTGACACGAGGGCCACAGTGCTCTGCTCTGTTTCAAGCTGTTCGTCCATATTGCACAGGATTAAATCCTCAGCATCGCGATATTCGGCGTGTCGCCCCAATACCCAGGCACAAACCAGATTTGATTCCCAGTTGCGTGTCGAATAGTCAAACGCCCGAGCAGCCGTTCTGGGGGCCTCAGGGTCGCGCCGGCTTTCCTGAATCAGCGCCAAATTGGCCATACTGCTCGCGAGCATATCGTCCTGACGAAAGTGGCCACGCCCGATTTCCGTCAGTCGCTCAAATGTCCGGGCTGCATCATCATTCTTCCCCAGCTCCTGTTGCGTCCGCGCCACGTAGTACCAGTAGGGTGGATAACATTCCATAAACCGCTCCAGTCGCGCCAGCATTCGCAGTCGCCGCTCCGAATCTTTCTCCTCCAGCGTGTCAGACAACTGATCCAGATCCTGATCACGCAGCAGCCATCGATCGGGAATTTCGTTCTTGCGACTCAGCTTCCAAAAACTGTCCAGAAACGTCGATGATCGGGACATCAGCGTTGTGAACTGGACCTTTTCAACCTGCCACATATCCGCATCCCGCTTGATCGCGGTGGTTCTGTAGTCCCACCAGCTATTGGCACCGGTCTGAATCACGGAACCCAGCTGGCCCGTCGCAGCCTGCGCACCAATCACAAAAAAATCAGTACCCATTTTTCGCTGGACACCGCGCGTAAATTGCTCACCAATCACAACACGCTCACGGTCACTGATTTCTACCTGCCCGATTTCGTCGAGGATCGATCGATACAGTGTGATCACTTCCGGATCATCAATCTGATTCAAGTCAAGATTATTCAGGATCCGCTGCTGCTCTTCCAGCAGAATTTTTTTAGACGGCGCGCGGCGAATCCGATGCAGCGCAGCCCGGCAGTAGTTCAAAGTCACGGCCGTGTTACGGCGGCTGACTTCCGTCTCCGACGTCACGACTGGATCCGATAACTTTGCCGCGGGTCCCTGCGCAGTCGCAGATGCCATCGAAACAATCAAGAGCGGAAACGCCAGCAGCGATCCACAGCACAACCGAAAGTTTTTCATGGTTTTGGTCACTGATCGGAAGCTGTGCATTGCAAACTGGCCGACGACGGTCTTCGTCGATTGGTCAAAACTCCTGACCAGAACCCAGGCCTGTGTTCGCAACACGCACAACTCAAACCAGCCACGTAGCCCATCCATGAACCGCGCAAGCCGTACACCTGCATCATTTCATCTGAGGCCGCCGAGACAACTGGTAATCCCGACCAACCATAACTTCGCGCGATGAACGCAACGTTTGTGCACAGCAGGTAAAATAAGAAACCTGCAGAAACTGCCGATAAAAGAACAACAAGACTGCCTGTTCTGCCTATCTATCGCTTGCTTCGCTGACGACGGAGTTTGCCAGTGCTTTTGTCGAAATCAAAAAAGAGGATGAATTGTAGTGGACGAGGCCACGAGTCCCTGCAGTTGCGGGGCTGACCGGGACTCGTCGCCTCGTCCACTACCCCAAATTCTTATTTAGACCGAGTACTAACCTGTTGATTTGGTTCCCCTCGAGTTCCCTCAAGGGCTGACAGGCTCTGTGTACTGACAGAAACGCTGGAGTTCCCGCGGTGCACCGGCGCAGTGCAACCTGGCAGATTTTGACATTGCCCATGTCGCCAGGGCTGGAAGCCCGACATATCGTCAGCC
>JAGQQS010001022.1:2137-5620 GCA_020426105.1 Planctomycetaceae bacterium | reverse complement strand
TTTGGAAGTCAGGACCTCAGTTTCAGACACCACTGAAAGTTGTGACGTATTGGCGCCTCCGTCAGATTCACCGGGCCGCGCATGTCGCCACAGGATTTCACCGGTAGTCGGGTTCAATCCCATCGCTTCTGATTCGCCAGTCAACAGGATCTGACGCTGTCCGGAAACTGTCGCGAGCACTGGCGAGCCATAGGCGATCATGGCGTCACCGCCCCTCCATTTGAGTTCACCGGTTTGTGCATCAAAGGCCAGGAGCGTCGCGCGGGTTGTTCCGGCGGGACCACCGCCAGGCACAACGACACAATTGTCCACAATCAATGGCGCACCGGATCTGCCCCAGGCGAGAGTAGTATTCTCTTCGTACCGGGCTGTGAAGCCGTCGCCGTCATCTACTTCCCCGAGGGTAATTCCAAGTAATTGATTTAGATCCTGCTGCCAGATGACAGCGCCCGTGGCACCGCTGAGGCAGACAAGATTGCCCACCGCTCCCACGGCATAGACGTTACCCTCATGGATTGTTGGAGTGGATCGAGGCCCGGTTCGGCCCAGGCCCATCTTATCGCGATGACGTGCGGAATGGCTGTAGATCCACTTGAGTGTGCCCGTGGCGATTTCATAGCAGGTCACACATTCCTGATCGCCACGCTGCTCCATCGTCACCGCAAAGCCGTTCCGGACTGAGAAGCCTGACCAGCCCGCTCCGATCGGCTGTTTCCAGACAATCCGACATTTTTCAGCAAACGATTCTGTGTCAATTTGACGGGACGCGGCAACCACGCCGTTTTGATCCGCCCCCAGGAAGCGAGGAAAGTCCGTCGGTGCTTCGACGGACAGATCCACATCCGTCTGACTGGCGACATTTGTCGCGAGAATTTCGCGCGGCTGTGCCCAGATCGGTTCGAATCGAACCAAATTGGTATCGCCACCGTGAACAGGTCGAAATACCTTCAGCAGCGCAAGCGGAACAGCAATCAGGAACGCCACGCCTGCCAGTCGCTTCCACCACCGCCAGCGACTGAAGCACAAGATCCACGCGGTCCAGAGCACGAACAGAACAGCACCGGCGACGATTGTCAGCACCATGATCACGTCGAGCCCAACGTGGACGACGTCCTCCACTTCGCTCACGAATACCTGAGCCAGCACGGCGATCGTCGTCACAAGGACCGTCACGATTGTCATCTTGAAGGGAAATCGCGGTGGAATCGCGGTCATACTGTTGTTCAAAGCGGCAGGCCAGACAATTGCATCTCATCATACGGAAGCTGATTAGGCATGTGCCTGCTCTCCGTCTACAGCGCGGACGGACAAGGACTGCTCGGTATCGCTGATAACACGCTCAAGTTCAGCAACGGAAGTTACCTTATCGAACACTTTACGGCGAGTCGAATCTTCCAAAGTCACCATCCCGGTGTTAATTGCCTGTTGACGAATCTCAAACGATGGCTCCCCGCGATGAATTGCGTCCTGCAAGGGACGATTCAACTCCATGATTTCGAACACCGCGGTTCGTCCATTGTATCCGGTTCTAAAGTTCTGGTCCGTCGGGATGCCTGTGACGATTCGCACGGGTTCCGGAGTTGTCACGCGCAGCAGTCGCCGGGCGTGTTCATCCGCATCGATCTCCTGCCGCGACACTTCACACACCTTCCTTACCAATCGCTGCGAAATGACGCCACGCAGGCAGTCGGCAATAGCGGCGGAAGATATTCCGAAGCCCCGGAGGACATCGACGGCCCCTGCGGTATTGTTTGCATGCAGCGTCGACAGCACCAGTACGCCGGACGTTGCCGCTCGGCAGGCAATTTGCGCCGTTTCGGCGTCACGAATTTCCCCAATCGCCATAATATCCGGATCCTGTCGCAGGGTGCCGCGAAGTGCCGTCACGAATGTCAGACCCGTCTTAACATCGACCTGAATCTGATTAGCACCGGGAATGCGACGCTCCACGGGATCTTCAATGGTGACGACACTTTTCTCCGGACTGTTCAATGCCCCCAGCATACTGAACACAGTCGTGCTTTTGCCTGAGCCTACAGGTCCGACCACCAGGAACAGTCCATATGGTGCTGCAAGCAGTCTTCTGACAGCAGCGAATTGATCATCATAGAAACCCAGCGACGACAGCGAACTCAGGTTCTCAGAGTCCGGCATCAATCGCAGGACCAGTCGTTCGCCTTTGACGGTTAAGGAACTGCCGACGCGAATGTCGCGAGGAAGTCCGGCAAATTTTTCAGCCGGGATCGCGCCGTCTCGCGGCAATCGGCGATCGGTAATATCCATGCCGGCCATCACACGAATGCGCGACATCAGGATCGATGCTTTTTCTGCAGGAATCGGCAGAATGTCCTGCAGCACACCGTCAACTCTGAAGCGGATGCGAGTTCCGAGGGTCGTCGGGTCGAGGTGAATGTCTGTCGCGCCGTGATCAAACGCACGTTGCAGCAGAATATTGGCAACTGAGGCAGGTTCAACAATACTCAGCAGTTCTTCCAGCTCAGCCACGAGCGCTAAGTTGCGGGACAGCGTCGACGAACTACGTCCCGGTTTTTCGCTCTGTTCTGCATTCGAAGTCTGGCTGTGTGGCGCGTCATTGTTCACTTTCGCATTCTCCAGTTGGGCGTTTTACTTTTCGTCTTCAATAACAGCTGAATTTCCCGTCTGTTCATTCCCCGGTGCCTCTGCTGTACTCTCCGCAGGACTGTTGGTCGTCGCTTCGACAGCCTTTTCCAGCTCAGTCGGCGCAGGAGCGTTTTCCCGAGTGCCATAGATGGAAATGAGATTGCCCCGGAAGAAGAGCGATGACAGAACAATCGCCCCCAATGCCACGGCAAAGCAGGACATGATGCGTTGTTTGCCAGTGTCCTTGACGATCGATATCAGGCCAGTGGCGATTCCGGCGGATGCAAACTGTAGTGCTGCCAGCTGGGCATTCACGCCCATCACGTCCGTTCCCCCCACAAGCATGAGAATCAGTGCCAGCACGGCAATCACAGAGCACGGTACGGCGACAAAAACCAGAAACCGACGCTCACGCTTTTCTACAATGGCGGCACGCGACACACCAAGCTCATACACGGCCTCTTCGCGGTCTTCAACAACGGACCACAGTTTCCACAGACCGGCCGTTTTCAGAACATCCGTCACCTGGTCATTGGGACTCACGATCGAAAACTGGCCGTTCCGCTCTTTCATTGCTTTCCAAATTCGCACCAGGGAGGCGATCAGTCCGCTGTTGATCATCTTCATCTGGCCCAAATCAACCATCACGCTCATGTTTTCTGACTCGTTGAGCTGCCGAATCACTTCGGTTGTCGCGGTTTCGACCTCCATCCAGCTCATTGTCATGGCAACGGGAAAGAACTGTACAGAATCAAATTTCTTCTGATGTTGAAATCGGATCGGCGCGCCGGAGTATTCACTAACGGCGACGTCTGCTTCGGCATCGACCTGCGGCTGATCAATTTCGTGATCTGAGTCGCC
>JAGQQS010001022.1:0-2031 GCA_020426105.1 Planctomycetaceae bacterium | reverse complement strand
AGACCACGAAGCGACGCTTGTTCGTGTCCATTGCTTTCCAGATACGGACAATCGAAGGTAACAGCCCGCTGGGGACTTTCTGGAGCTGAGAAAGATCGATCAGTACGGCATTCACATTTGCACTATGGACCCGGTCAGAAATCAGCTTTGTGGCGTTCTCCACATCGTGCCATGCCATGCTTTCCATTTCAGGCGTAAAACGCAGGGCACAGTAATTTGAATGCTTTTCAAATATGAATCCACTCATAGTTTTGAGAACCCGCCACTACCTGGAGTGCGTGCAGTGAGAATGCGGTAAACTTGCGTCCCGCCGGACGCCGCATCCGTCTTCAAAAGCAATTCACAGTAATCAACTGCTCACTTGCCCTTTTCAGTATAAGCAAGTTTGAACGGGCGAGACAGCGACCCGCAAAGAGTTTCGCTATATTTTTACCCCCGACTATTCCGCGACTGAAACCGTACTCGTGGTAGGCATCGACGGGCGGATTTGCCTTTCAGGACCACACTTTTATCGTGAATATGCGTCGATTCCTGTACGGTGCACGACAGGCTGTGATGACCAATAAAAAAGAACCCCACAAGCTTGTCGGCCTGCAGGGCTCTTTAAGGAGGAAGGTCACGATGTTTCGGCAATTCGCGGTTTAATACCCGCTGTTACAGGTCTGACACGCCGTCGAAACGGGTGCATAGGATACTGGATAGTATGGCTTGTAACCGCAACCACCTGCGGGTGGTATCCGGGCATGAAAACTGCCGGGATTCGGGGCGGTTGGGATCATGTCAGATCGCGACTGCCACGTCGGAACTTTGTGGTAATAATATCCCAGTTGTGTCGTGTCCGTTGGCTGGTACACCGACGGGTAATTCGCGATGAATCCGCCGCCGGGAGTCCCATAGGCGTTTTGAGGCAGGTAACTTCCGTACCACGCGCCATCGTAGTTGACGGGCATGTGCGCTGGTGGATTCCAGCCAGCGTCCGGAAAGCCTTTTGTCGCACAGCATCGCGCGGCATGGCTTCGCGGGAATAGTGGTCGAGTCCAGAATGATGCAAGGCGTGAACCTCGTGCTTTTTGGTGACATCTGGCCTGCAAACGGGAAGCTCTGCGACCACCGTGTGCGTCACATGACTCGCAGGTGTTCCACTGAGCAGGCTCATAGATGCTGCCCGCCATCGTCGCGTCCTGATTGCAGTTGCAGTCCTGCTGGCCAAACGCCGTATGATCGACGGCACACAAGAAGGCTGCAACCATCAGGCTCAAAGTGACAGATTTCATAAACGTCTTCTCCAGAATTCCAGAGGAATAATTTGAGGTCAACTGTTATCAAAACAGATCACCAGGTCTGATGCGGCAGTCGTTGCGGTGAAGTTTGTGGATTGTATGTCCCGATCGTGGTAATTCGGCTGGCTGGAATTCCGGCACTGTAATTGTATGCGTGGTTCACGTTTGGAGCCAAAGGCACTGTAATGGGCATGCCGTATCCCTGAGCCGCATAGATCTGAGTGTCGTTGGGATTGATGTAGTCCGGCTGATCGGCATAGGTCATGTGATACTTTCCAATCGGAGGACATCCCTGACCTCCGCACCCCGATGGGATCATCCAGCCGAAAAGCTTGTCGGCCAGTCGAGCGTTCTTGTTGTGGAAGCTCATCGCCTGGCCGTGATAAAAGTCGCGGCCACCATAACCTGTACCGGAATCCACGCAGCGGGCAAATAACGTCGTGCGACTGCCCTGCCAGTGCCGGCGATTCCGGCAATGCCGACAGGCACGCTTCCCGGAACGGCGTCCGGATGAAAACACCTGGTTGCAGTCGGTCGCGCTGTAACAGCTCCCGCATTCACAGCTGAAGCCGGAGTCGCAACCACAGTCGCAGCCGCAATCATCCGCACCGCAGCAAGCGGACTCGCAGACATCGCAGCATGATGTGTCCATGCAGTCACAGCTCTGGGGGCAGTAACCGCAGGTCGCCTGAGGCACCGCACAACCGGGGTCTTCACACGTGGGGGCCGCACAGGTCGGCACCGCACAGGT
>JAGQQS010001021.1 GCA_020426105.1 Planctomycetaceae bacterium | reverse complement strand
TCTTGATTGCCTCCTGTATGCCGATGCAAAATCACATTTTCTCTGATGATTCCGCCTTACTCGCCCGCGTCGCCTGAATCCGGATGGCCTCCTCCATGGTGGCGCGATGCAGGGCGAGAACCGGGGCAATCGTGCCTTCATCATCTTTGGCATAGCCGCCCGCTAACGAAATGCTACAGGCCATTTTTAGCCTTTGGCACATATCGAAAACAAGTGCGTCACGCTCCCGCATTTCTTCGGATTCCATTATCCCGCCCAACGGATCACCAATCCAAGGATCAGCCCCGGCGTTGAAAATAATCAGTCCAACGCCCGAGGATTTCATGTCAGCGAGTGAATCATGCAGTTTCTGAAGAAGATCCTTCTGACGAAAAGCTTTTGGACGTACTCCGAACTCTCGCCCGAATGACCAGTGTTTCACAACATCGTCAAGGTTAATCCTGTCGATAATTGAATCGACGCCGTCCCCATAATGTGCGTCGCAATCGACAATTCCGACTCGTTCAACAAATCCTTCGTTCAACAGCTTAATGGCAGCAACCATCAGGCCATTGTACGAGCAAAAATTACCATTCGTGTCCCAACAAGCATGATGAAAACCTGAACTCGGTGAGCACGTAATCCCGTCCGTCAGCGCTAACCTAGCGGCACTCATCATCGATCCGACAGTCCACAGACACGAGTCAGTCACGCTCTTCAGTCTGTTCCCGTGACCGTTGGCAATCTTGAGCGACATCACCCCGCGTACAAACTTTGGATCATGTGCCAAACACAAATCAGCTTCCGTCGCTGGTTCAAAGTCAACGATCTCGATTTCCAGACCTCGATCTAACCAGTCGGCAACTACCATTGCTGGTTTCGCCGCCGATGGTGAAAACCCGAAACTGTCTGTGGACATGCGTGGGTTGAAGAATACCTTCATTTTACCATTCCCAATGCAATACTCGTTGTGGTGTGTGGATCGTGTGGCGTTTCGAGGTCAGAGTTTTTGAGTCCTTGACTGCACATCGCGGCTTCGCGATGTCCTGACCGGGCCGTCAAGTGCGAGTCGGAGGCGATGATCGCTGTAGGAGGCGGTGAATCTGAGTTGTATTCCAGCGAATTCTGCCAGCCTTGTTCGGGACACGTTCCGCCACCAATTGTCGGGCTATCGCTTGCAACGTATGGCCGTCTTTTCGCAATCGATGGATTTGTTGGATCACCTTCTGCTCCAATTCTGCGGAAACCAGCTTGTCACCATCGGCACCAACTGTGAATCCAAACGGAAGCTGCCCCATGCGTCCTCCCTGCCGTTTCTTGTGCTGTAACGCAGCCACCGTCCGTTCGGAAATCAGATCTCGTTCAAATTCTGCAAGGACTGCAAGCATTCGGAACACCATTTTTCCGGCTGCCGACGTCGTATCGATCTTCTCCGACAAACTTACGAGGTCCGCATCTGCTTTTTCGAGGCGCTCGCTGATTTGCAGCGTGTCCTTCGTACTTCGGGCCAGACGGCTCAGGCTGTAGACCAAAAGAATTCCACCGCACCGCGTTACAGCATCAAGTGCTTTCTGGAGTTCCGGTCTGTTGTCCGCGCGTTTCCCGGACAATCCGGCATCGACGAACAGTCCACAGAGAACATGACCATTCAGCTCGCACCACGAAGCGACCTTGCCCTTCTGTGCATCCAGACTTATACCTTCGTTGGCCTGTTGCTCAGTTGAAACTCTAACGTACCCAAAGACTTTCCGCATTGGCGTCTCCACGAAACCAACAATCATCCCCGGAATTGTGGTAGCACCTCATGCATTCCAGAATCCCCTTCCACACAACGGTCGATGCGTGAAAAAGGATCACGTAACTGCGAAGAAATCAGGCCTATCCTGACAACTCGAACTGGTCGATTTAATTTGCAAAATTGCCGCGCAATTGTGCATTGGTTCGAACATCTGCGCATCGCAAGTATCATGGTGGTAATTGGGGTAGCTGCACATTGTTTCCTGTTGCATTTCACCGGCTGTCCGACGTGTCATTTGTTTGGATACTGTCAGTCAGTTTCATGCATCTATAGGGTTACGCTGATCGCCGCACGCGTCGTGAACTCTGCGGACCTACTTACTCCCAGCGTTGATATTTCGTCCGGAGTCCGTCAGACTGTCCGAAACAAAAATGCAAATAAGGTTGCGAACCTGAATTCGCATGGCCTGTCTATTGCCCTCATGGTCTCGATTTTCGCGGCCAGCACGATGACACGAGTCACTGAAGGTTTGCAAGATGCTTTCGTTTGTCGAACTGAAATTTCAGGGCCTGACGGATCATCCTGATTCAATGCCTGAGTTTTCGGGGATTCCGATTCGTGGCGCCCTCGGGCATTTGCTGAAGCAGATTGTTTGTCAGTCGCCGCACGGCGAGTGCAGTATTTGTCTGCTTAAGTCGGCCTGTCCTTATCCGGCGGTTTTTGAAGGTCTCCCGCCAGCGAACCGAACCTTCATGACGAAATATCCTCAGATTCCACAGCCTTTTGTGTTGGCTGTGGACGAACCAGCCTTGCCGGGCAGCCAATCCAATTTCTGTTTTTCCGTTCGTTTGTTTGGTTCTGCGATCCGCTATTGGCCTTACGTCTGTCACACGTTTTTCAAGGCGGGTGAAGCTGGTCTGGGTCGAAACCGGACTGTAATCAAATGGCTACAGGTCGGCGGAGCTGCGGAAGGTAAATCTGTGTGGTCAGCAGATTCGGCTGAATGGTCAGAACCGGAAGTCAGAACCGCAGGAAGCAGCAACGTGATTTGCCCGAACGGGCAGGCGGATGTGCAGCGATTGCGATGGAAATTCATCACACCACTGAATATGCCAAGTGTCGATCTGAAGCGGCGCCCTGAAGAACTGGGGCTGCAATTGTATCTTGGCGGGAAACGGCGGTGGGATACGCTCCAGCATTTTTACGGCGCTCCAACGGATGCATTGGCCATACAGCCATCCGATCGACGTTTCGATGCCGAAGAATTTCGCACGTTGCATTCAGAATTTCGACCATGGGCCGCAACTCGATTTTCAGGGCGTCAACAGCGCCGAATGACTGTGCAAGGATTGACCGGGGAAGCAGTAATCGAAGGTCCCTGGGGACAAACCGGCGTGTGGTTAAATGCCATTCCGGTCATTCATGTGGGAAAGAAGACGTCGTTCGGATTTGGTCGAGTTGAATGGGAAATGATTTCATGAATACGGAATGGATTGTCAGTCCTCCGCATCGCAGAGCCTATACGATTGCAGCCGCGGGATTGCTGCATGATATCGGCAAGCTACTGGAGCCCGCAGGCGTTGAACTGTCACAGCAGACGCGCAACCTGGCACAGATGTTCTGCCCAACCGACGCAGCAACGCAGAAATCGACGCACCAACACGTCCTTTACAGTTCTCATGCATTTGAACAAATCAACAGCAATTTCGGCGGACTGGATCGGCAGGAGATCCACGATATCGCCATGCATCATCATCGTCCGTCTCCTGGAAAATTGGATCAACAGCTTCTGACGCGGGCTGACTGGACCGCCAGCGGCGCGGACCGGAGCTATGTTGCTACTGCGGATGAGCAGCAAGTCAACGGACTACTGTCGGTGATGTCCACTATTGCATGGCCCGACAGTCCGCCGCAAACGGTCACGGATAAAACATGGATGCCAACGGCAAGACTGAATTATGACTCGGAGTTAATCCCGGGCGATCGGCAGGATCGTGCTGAATACAAGGCTTGCTCCGCGGCATTGACCGACGATTTCATCAAGGCGTTGAGCTTCGATAGCGAATCGGCTTCGCAATGGATACTGACCACTTTGACAGTTCTGGAACGATTTCTTCATTCCATCCCGGCCAGCCGGTATCGGAAGCATCAGCCGGACGTCACTCTGTTTGACCACAGTCGCGCGGTTGCCGCGTTCGGCGCCTGCCTCTCAGTTCAGTACGACACCGGTTCTGTGGACGTGCATCAGTTGAAGGGTCAATACCGACTGTTGTCGATCTCTGCGGGCGGTATCCAAGGATTTCTTTTTCGCAGCATTCCGAAGCTGGACAGTACGTTTGGCGAGAGTACTGACAAAGGAGCGGCGAAGCAACTGCGGGCGCGTTCGTTTCTGGTTTCGATGCTGACAACCCTGGCAGCTCGACGGATTCTGGATGCCACTGGCATGCCACCAGTGAACGTGCTGCTTGATGCTGGTGGGCGTACGGTTGTGCTGCTTCCGGCCACTGAAGAAATTGACGCAGTCGTACGGAAAACGATGGAACAACTGGACACATGGATCGATTCCACGATGGGCGGAGTCCTGCGCCTCGACCAAAGTCTGAGTGATGTGCTTTCTGACGATGACTTTCGAGTTGGAACGTTCAGCGGTCACTATCGATTAATCGATCAACGGTTGTCCGATGCGCGACACCGCTTCCCGTGGTCACATCTGCGGGCTGAGGAAGGCTGGACCGAAACATCCTGGATTCATCGCGCGGTGGCAAATACGGAACACGTCGCTCTCCCCCTTGATCGTGAACCATTTCTTCAGGCTTTGACCGACTTCGGGCGCCGTTTGCCAAAATGTGATCTGTTGCAGGTTATTCCCGCCAAGGCGGACCGAGGTACGCGGGGACTTGAGGCCTTTGGGTATCGACTGCTGCTACAGAATATTGACGACCGGAGAATTGATCATCCGGAATCTGTGACCTACGCACTCCGGAAGTTTGAGCAGTTTTCACAGCTACCAGCGATTCTGACGGCGGCGCATGTACCTGTCTGCACGGACTCGAATCTGCGAAGGCTATCCCTTGTTCCCGCTTCTGCAATGGAAGAAATTGGATCGAGGAGTTCCGGAGACCTGCTGACATTTGAAGAGCTGGGACATCTGTCATCCGATGATGAAGGACGGCCCATTCGGCATTCCATGCTGGGGGTTCTGAAAGCTGACGTTGACCGACTTGGGATGATCCTTGGATATGGTCTGCGCGAACGTGCGTCAATCGGAAGATTTGCATCATTGTCACGCCAGCTCGATACGTTCTTCAAAGGCTTCCTGACCACGCGATTGCGGCAGGACTTCGAATTCATCTACACCGTTTTCGCGGGTGGTGACGATTTGTTCCTGATCGGTCCTTGGTACGACATTGTCCGCCTGACTCGACGGCTGCACCAGTGGTTTGAACAATTGGTAAGCAGTAGCAGCAATCTGACGTTTTCCGCAGGTGTCGTGTTTGCTCCGGCTGGAATTCCGGTGCGCCATCTGGCCGACCATGGCGATGAGGCTCTCGCGAAAGCGAAGAATCAGGGCAGGAACCACATCACGATTGGCCCCGTCACCATGACATGGCCTGATTTCGAAAAGGCGTGGTTGCTGCACCAGCAGATGGTAAATGCAACACGTTCTATCACGGGACTGAATGCTTCCATGGCGTACCGGCTATTGCAATATGCTCGAATGGGGCTCGGAATGATTGAGGGTCGCGGCGGTGTCAAGAATCCATTGGATATGAAATGGCGGTCACAATTGAACTATGACGTCAAACGAAACTTTCCCGACCCACGACACGCCTCTGCTGAGGTCAATGCACTTCGTGAATCACTCGTGGCCATGACTCCTGCGGATCTGGAGTCAATGCATGTGGCCGCGACTCTGACCCTTTATGTTTTGAGAGGAGAAGACTGATGTCTCAACCCTATCGTTCTGGCGGCTCGCGTGGCGGTGGTCCGCCGCACGGCGGCTCTCGTCCGGGTGGTCCCCCGACACCAAGACCTGCTAACCCGGCGAATTCGCTGTTTGATGTCACGAAGCCTGACGCCGAGCTGTACGACGACCTGGCTGAAAAGCAGGCGGATGTGTTTGTGTCAGATAAGATTGCCTCATCCCAGTTGCGCCGATTCTTCAGTGAGATTAAGGATCTTTATCGCCGCTTCAACTCTCTGACAAAGGCTAATTCCACTGGAGACGATGAAGCCATCTACAAGTCCCACATCGAGCCACAATTCCGGATGATGCGGAGCAAGATCGCTTATACGGTTGGAAGGGCCAGTAACGTGAAGGTTCCTTACGCCTTCGCTGACTTCCTTTCACTTGGCATATCCAAGGTTCGCTCTGCAAAAGATTTTCGTCGCTTTGTTCTTCATTTTGAAGCCGTTGTGGGCTTCATGTACGGAAAGGATGCGTTGTCCAAATGAGCAGTTCATATCGCCTTAAAAATGTGCGTCACATTACCGGACGCATTGTTGTAGAAACCGGCCTTCGCATTGGTGGCAGCGCGGAGACCATGGAGATCTCAGGGAATGACAACCCGATCATTCGTAATCCGGCCACTGCCGAGCCATTTATTCCCGGCTCTTCGCTGAAAGGACGCATGCGATCACTCGCAGAGTGGTATCACGTGCAAATTCCTGCCGACGGTGATGTTACGAAACCGGACGTTACTTGCTCAACAGCACGAGTGTTCGGGAAACCGGCGCGTAATCCGTCGAATCAGATGAGCCCAGCGGAGCAGGCGGCTTATAGGATGGGACCGACGCGATTGATTGTGCGCGACGCGCCTCTCACACATGACAGCCGCCGGGCATTTCAGGCGGGGGATCAAATCACTGAGATCAAGAGTGAAAACTCGATCAATCGTCTCACAGCAATGGCCAACCCCAGGCCGATGGAACGAGTCCTGCCCGGCGTCTCATTTGAGCTGGACATTATTTACCGTGTGTTCGATATCGATGACCAGGGCAAGACCGATGAAGGGTTCTTTGAATCAGTCGTGCTGACCTCGTTAGCGCTATTGCAGGCCGACGCACTTGGTGGTGGTGTCAGCCGTGGTAACGGAAAGATCC
>JAGQQS010000063.1 GCA_020426105.1 Planctomycetaceae bacterium | reverse complement strand
CAGCCGTCCCGGTTTTCGGTGCGTCAAGTCACAGCGTGTATGGCTGCTTCCGTTATATGTCGCAAATCGGAACGTTTATGTTAAGCCCCTCCAGTCTTTCCGCGCAGGAATTTGCAGAACTCAAGTTTACTCTGCCTGAAGCAGGCCGCTGGCATGAATTGCACGATGGTCAAACAATTATGCTGTCTGCTCCCGACGAAGCGCACGGCACGATTGTCTACAATCTGTCACGGGCACTTGCCGAGTGGTTTTCAACACAGCCGCTGGCGACGCGTGGGTATGCGTGTCACGATCTTGGGCTTCACGTGCATTCGGCTCCCGACACGGTTTACGTGCCTGCGATCAGTATTTTTCGCGAAGGCAGACCTTTTTCGCAGTTTGATAATGTGATTGCCACGGAAGTCCCCGGGTTAGTGATTGATGTCGCATCGTCGAATGATCGCCGCCGGGAAATGCGATTGAGAACGACGGCTTACATGCAGCATGGAGTTGACTGTGTGTGGATCCCCGACCCCTTCAAGAAAGAGATTCAGGTGATTCGCGGCGGCAGCCACACGCTGGCTCTTGGCAAATGGCAAACGCTGGAAGGCGGCGATCTGCTTCCGGGTTTTTCGATCGCCGTCGAGAGCGTCTTCGCAGAACCCAAATGGTGGAACGAAAAGCGGCCCGAGCATTAAGTCGCGGAATAGAGCTCGGGGAACTGACCAGGTCAGGAATTCGGAAGTGCGTCTCACAACAACTGGAGCTCTGACGTGTTACCTTTGATAGATTGGCAGGAAGCCTTTGTCGAGCTGCAGCATAATACAATTCAGAGCGGTGACGTAGACGGTACCAACCTGCGGGTCGGCCCAGCCGCCGCCGGACTGCGTTTCCCTGATCAGTTTTGCATTCAACTCGTCACGATACCTGCTCCATTCATCGCCGCCCGTACGATAGACGACCTGTGAAAAATAAAAGTGCATATAGTGCCAATGACCGTTGCTCGCCGCGACCGACTTATCCGGCCAGATTGTGCGCTTGCAGTATTCTCGCATCCGTTTCGTGAGATCGGTGTCATATTCACCCGCGTTGAACATCGCGGCCAGCGCTGCAGCGGTAATGGGTGGTCGCGCACCGCCGCCGCGAATACTGTACTGCACACCACCGTTGGAATCCGTGCATTCGGAGATGTAGACTTTGGCTCGCTCGATGATTTCTTTGGAGACGGGGATGCCCGCATTGCGGCACGCACGCAGACCCTGAACCTGTGTAATGCAGGTTGAGCCTTCGTCGAAATCACTGCCCTCTTTAGCCGACACATATCCCCAGCCGCCTTTGCTGGTCTGCGCGTCTGCACAGAACTGCACGGCAAGCGTCAGGACCTCGCGAATTTCCTCGCGTTGCTGCTCGTCTTCCTCTTCACCGTACACCTGACTCAGAAACAGCATCGAAAATCCGTGACCATACGTGTAGTGATAGTCTTCACGGAATCCAATCAGGCCGTTCGGGCGACTCATCGACAAAAGATAGTCGACGGCCAGTCGAATTTCTTTTGCATATCGTCCGCTGGTCGTGGTTGAACCTTCAGCCAGCATCGCTGTGCCCACAAGCGCCGTCATGGCCACTTTATACTGCCCCTGATTGGCTTCCCAGTACCCCTGACGCTTTTGCAGCGATGCCAGATAATCCAGCGACTGGCGGACAACGGCGTCGATATCGTCATCTGCCCGGCAGGACGGAGGTTGAATCGTCAGGTTCAGCAGAAGCACGGCGACGAGACAGAGGAGCCTCCGTGGCTGCCAATCGGTCGTCTTTT
>JAGQQS010001020.1 GCA_020426105.1 Planctomycetaceae bacterium | reverse complement strand
CCATCCCGGCGACGTTCCTGCAGCGACATCCAAACACGGACGTCCTGCTGGACGCGGCTGCGTCGGCTGCGCTGACCCGGACACGACTGCCGTGGCTTGTGAGTAATGTTCAGTGGGAACCGTCGATTATTCGACGTGCAGTCATCTGGCTGTCTGAGAAGATGTCCAAGGCGATCCTGAAACTGACGGATTCGGACTACAACGAAGAGGGTCTGCAGGATTTGCTGGCGGAGTACGGATCGGCGTATGAAATCAATCTGACGGTCTTTCGGCATCTGCAGGCGACTTTGATTGGCTGGCCCGCTGGCAAGCCGGAGCACAAGAAACGTCCGGGAGACCGACCGCAGCCGTTCGATCATATCTTTCCAAAACGCATTTTGTGCTTTTCGCCGCATCCGGATGACGACGTCATTTCCATGGGCGGCACGCTCATCCGACTTGCGGCTCAGGGCCATGAAGTGCATATCGCCTACCAGACCTCCGGCAACATCGCGGTGTTTGATGACGATGCCATTCGATTTACCGAGTTTGTTTCAGACTACTGCGCCGCGTTCGGCCTGCTTTCCGATCGCATTAAGAATCTGGAAGATCATGTCGAAGAGTTTTTAAAGAAGAAGCAGGCTGGCCAGATCGACAGCAAAGAAATTCAGCAGATTAAAGGACTCATTCGTCGGGGCGAAGCCCGGGCTGGGGCTCGGTGTTGCGGCGTTCCTGATGAGAAGCTGCATTTTCTGGACATGCCGTTTTATGAGACCGGTGGTGTCAAGAAGAAACCACTCGGACCAGACGACATTAAAATCCTCGTTGATCTGATGCGCGACGTGCGTCCCCATCAAATCTACGCCGCCGGCGATTTGTCCGATCCGCATGGCACACACCGCACGTGCCTGAAGGCCATTATTGAGGCGTGTGATAAATGCCGCAACGACGACTGGTACGGGGAAAGTGAAGTCTGGCTGTACCGAGGTGCCTGGCAGGAATGGCCTGTCCATCAGATCGAGATGGCCGTACCGCTCAGTCCTCAGGAAGTGAAACAGAAACGCAACGCGATCTTTAAGCACGAATCTCAGAAAGATCGCGCGTTGTTTCCAGGTGCTGACATGCGGGAATTCTGGCAGCGTGCCGAAGCCCGGAATGCCGACACCGCGCGAAGATACGATCAGCTTGGTCTGGCCGAATACGAAGCGATCGAGGGCTTCGTGCGCTGGGATGGTGCGTGGGGATTAAACGATTAGAGTTGTACGTACCGGGAAACAGAGAGCCATGCGAAAATTGTTCTGGTTGATGGTGGCCCAGTGTGTGTGTACAGCGACATCTGCCGAAGACGAATGGCCGCAGTTTCGCGGACCGGATGGGCAGGGACACACGACCGCCACGGGACTGCCAGTGGTCTGGAGCGAGACAGAAAACATCGCCTGGAAAACGGCCATTCCCGGTGAAGGGCATTCGTCACCGGTTATCTCCGGCAGCCAGATCTGGCTGACAACCGCCCTGACAAAAAAACTGACGGCTGAGCAGGAACAAGAGCGGCTGGCAAAACTCAAAAATTCAAATGGCCTCGAAATTGCCGGAACCCTGACGCTGCAGGCCGTCTGCATCAACCGGGAAAGTGGGATCATCGAGCAGACCGTGGACCTCTTCGACGTGGAGACGCCGGAGCCCAAACATTCGCTGAACAGTTATGCGTCGCCGACCCCCGTCATTGTCGGGGACAAAGTCGTTTGCCATTTCGGGACATATGGCACTGCCGCGATCAATCGCGCAGATGGTACCGTGCTCTGGAAAAACGATACGCTGAAGATCGACCACCAGAACGGGCCCGGCAGCTCACCGGTGGCATGGGAAGATAAAATTATCATCCATTTCGACGGGACCGACCAGCAGTACATCGCAGCCCTTGATGCCGCTTCCGGAAATGTAGTATGGCAAACCACGCGATCGGGAACGATGGACGAAACCCCGGAACTCAGAAAGGCCTACGGGACACCACTCATCAAAGTCATGAGTGGGCGGCCGCTGGTAATTTCTCCGGCGGCCAACTGGGTGTACGCCTACGACGCGAATACCGGACACGAAGTCTGGAAAGCGTCTTACGGTAAACTGGGATTTTCGACGGTGCCGCGTCCGGTTGCATCGGACGATATGGTTTACATCGCCACCAGTTACATGCAGTCCCGACTGGTTGCAGTGCGTCTCAACGGCAGCGGTGATGTGTCGGAATCGCATGTGACCTGGAAGTCAGATAAGCAGATCCCTCAGAAGCCGTCGCTCCTGTTACACGACAATCGTCTGTACTATGTAAGTGATGGCGGCATCGTCCGCTGTGTGAATCCCGAGACCGGCGAAGACATCTGGTTCAATCGGCTGTCCGGCGACTACTCCGCATCTCCGCTGGAATCGGAGGGGCATTTGTATTTTTGCGGTCAGAACGGCACGTGCACTGTGCTGCAGGCCGGTGACGAGTTCCGTGAACTGGCAAAAAACAAGCTGGATGCAGACTTTATGGCATCCGCTGCAGTAGCTGGCAAAGCTCTGTTTCTGCGATCCACTACGCATTTGTATCGGATCGAAGTGCCCTGATCGGCCGCGAGTCAAACGGCTGTGTTTTCCTGCATAAAAATGCTTCACAGCGATGCAGGTTTGGTAGCTGAACCCATCCGGGCTCGCTGCGTTCGATTAGAACTCGTCCATCAACAAAGCCGTGATGTGCGGGCGAAGGTGCAGGCCATCCCGTCGGCGGAGCGACGG
>JAGQQS010001019.1 GCA_020426105.1 Planctomycetaceae bacterium | reverse complement strand
GATTCCTTGTCGTTGTAGACCATCACCAGATGGCCGTTTTTCAGCACAAGGGCCTCAATCCCGGCACCGGGGTGCAGCAGCGATGTCGTTGTGACTGCTGACCACGTCAAACCGCCGTCGTCTGAGTCACTGCGTTTGATGCGGCGTTCCTGTCCGCCATTGCGGAAGAATGCAGACATCTTTCCATCGTCATACTGCACGACCGTGGGTTGTGTCAGACCTACTTCAGGGACCGGCTTTGAAAACTCCCACGTGGCGCCCGCATCCTTTGTGATTGCCATCACAGCCAGATTAAAGTTCTCGTTCGACAGCGGAACCAGCACTGCACCGTCGTTTCGCACAATGGGATGTGCGCGCGGCATCCAGCCAAGGCGCGCGATCAGCGGTTGACTTTTCAGGCGGCGTTCAAGTTCAGCGCGGTACATCGTGATCAAAGGTGATGACGGATTCGTTTCCAACATCGCGTCCATGATCGCGCTGAGTTGGCCATTCAGATCCGCGATGTGGGGAACGAGAATGTCCTGCTTCTTCCACACAGGTTGCTCGTTCTGAGTGAAATCGGCAGAAACCTGGAACCTCACCAGCGCGCTGCCCCAGCTCCAGTCCGGCACCCCCAACAATGTTGGCCGGATGAGCCATAACTGCTCATCGCGGTCGACCAGGAGGCAGGGGTTGTTGTCGGCAAGCCCAAACGTATCCGCGATCACAAATGGCGGATCAAAATGTGACTGTCCGGCTCGAAGGCGAGCTGCTCCAGTCCGGACATTGTCGCTCTTGTCTTTGTCCTTACTGAAATACTCGGGCCCCAGTTCATCGCCGTTTTCATACCAGACAACCAGCAGATCGCCGTTCGGATACTGTGTGATGCAGGACGCATGAACGTGTCCGTGGGAACCGCTTGCGGCGTCAAACACCATCTCCGCCTCATACAGAGCATCCGCCGCAGACGCTCCATGGAGTGTGATCAACATACCGGAAACGAAGAGGCAGATTCGCAGACTAGATCGCATCACAACGTTCCTCCAAATGGTCACACGGACAGAAAAACAGATTGGCCACATCAGCATTTTTCTGCAACTTCCGGCATCGACATCTTCCTCTGGGTTCGAGCGGAAAATGTAGCCATCACGCTCTGCAAGACGAGCCTTGTTTCCGGCCCGTTCACATCAGAAGCTCGTATTCCCTGACGAAACGTCTTCGCCTGCGTGCAGAGAATCGACGGTTTTCGGTTGGCGATGTTGTAGCACAGGGGCTCGTCTCGGCGGAGCGAGACGGCTACGTTTCCGGGAACTTAATTTTCCTGCAGATCTTTCAGCATGCGTCGGGCGCCGTTGCCGAGGAACAGGACATCGACACCAGCCACAATCAACGAATACCCTCGGTCCATCCACGGCTTCACAGCATCGAATGAAATGCCAAAATAGCCCAGCGGCATCTGCGCGGCCTGACAGGTCTGCGTGATACGGTCGATCCCCAGCAGGACCTCTGGATCAGAAATCTGTCCCATCTTTCCGTAGCTGGCGGACAGGTCGTACGGCCCCAGCAAAACGGCATCGACCCCAGGTACACTGATGATCGAACCAATGTTGTCCACCGCCAATCGGTGCTCGGCCTGTACAATGACAGAGACCTCCGCGTTGGCACGGGCCACATAATCGGCGAAGCGGAAACCGTATCCGTGGGCTCGGGCGAGTCCCACGCCACGACCGCCTTCCGGAGAGTAGCGTGCGAAACGCACGACGTCCGCCGCCTGTTCGGCGGTGTTCACCTGCGGCACGATGATGCCTGCCGCACCAAGATCGAGCACTTTTTTGATGGCCACTTCATCACAGGCGGGCACGCGCACGATGCACGCAATCCGATGCCCTACGGCCTGTAGAATTCCTAAGACGTCCGAAGTTTCCAACGCACCATGTTCGCCATCGATGAACAGCCAGTCGAATCCTGCGTCCGCGAGGATTTCTGCGGTAGATGCCGTCGGCAGAGTAACCATCGTACCCAGCAGGCGTTCACGGTTACGGAGTCTGGTTCGGAAACTGCCGGGCATCTTCATTACTCCTCGTGCACCAAAGGGCTACGCCTTCTCGCCGATCCGCATTCCGTAGAACGACCGATGGACGAACCATGTGGCGATCAGAAACATCACGGCAGCAATGACGAGATTCAGCGAAACGCCTGAGCTGGCGTAAAAGTCGAGCGCGGTTTGTTCTTTGGAAATGCTCACGGCGAGTTCAACTGCGAGCAGTCCAAATAGCGTCGTAAACTTGATGACCGGGTTCAGAGCCACCGACGATGTGTCTTTGAACGGATCACCGACAGTGTCGCCCACGACGGTTGCCGCGTGCAGTTCGGTGCCCTTCTCCTTCATATCGACTTCCACGATCTTTTTGGCGTTGTCCCACGCGCCACCGGCGTTGGCCATAAAGATGGCCTGATACAGGCCGGCGATGGCGATGGAGACGAGATAGCCGATAAAGAAAAATGGATCTGCAAAGGCGAATGCGAGCGTGATAAAGAAGACGCACATGAAGATATTAAACATTCCCTTCTGTGCATAGATCGTGCAGATTTCCACGACCTTCTTGCTGTCTTCCACAGAGGCCTTTGCGACTCCATCCAGCTTGATATTGGCCTTGATAAATTCAACAGCGCGGTAAGCACCTGTGGTGACCGCCTGGATCGAGGCCCCGGTGAACCAGTAAACAACCGCGCCCCCGGTGGCCAGTCCCAGCATAAACGGGGCGTGCAGCAGCGACAGCTTATCCAGATCAGCGGTCAACTGTTCGGTAAGATTCATAATGATCGAAAAGATCATCGTTGTAGCCCCGACGACAGCCGTTCCGATCAAAACCGGTTTCGCCGTTGCCTTAAACGTGTTGCCCGCGCCGTCATTTTCTTCGAGCAGGTGTTTGGCACGTTCAAAGACCGGCTGAAAGCCGAAGTCTCGTTCAATTTCCTGAGAGATGTTCGGCAGTTGATCGATCAGCGACAACTCAAACACCGACTGTGCATTGTCTGTTACCGGACCGTACGAATCGACAGCAATTGTCACCGGCCCCATGCCCAGGAAGCCAAACGCGACCAACCCGAACGCGAAAACGCTGGGAGCCTGCATGAATGCATCGAGGCCATGCAGGGAAAAAGCGTACGCCAGGGTCATCAGACCCACGATGCTCAGGCCGAGCCAGTAGCAGGAAAAATTACCGGCAACCATGCCTGACAGAATATTCAGCGAAGGCCCGCCCGCTTCTGATGAGCGGACAACCTCTTTGACGTGCGCCGAATTGGTCGACGTAAATACTTTCACGAATTCCGGAATCACGGCCCCGGCCAGAGTACCGCAGGA
>JAGQQS010001018.1 GCA_020426105.1 Planctomycetaceae bacterium | reverse complement strand
CTTTCGGACATCCCACTCGATGGTCGAAGGCGCTAAACGTCAGAAAACCCCAATCGAAATCGCACTGGCCATTCTGCTGTCAGCACTGACGCTGATCTTCCTGCTGGTTGTTGCCACACTGTTGCCGTTTTCGCTGTTCAGTGTTCAGGTTTCCGGGCAGGGGCGAGCCATCAGTCTGACGGTGCTGGTGGCATTATTCGTGTGTCTTGCCCCGACCACAATTGGTGCTCTGTTGTCGGCAATCGGAATTGCCGGAATGAACCGTTTGAGTCAGGCGAATGTGATTGCCATGTCTGGTCGAGCTGTCGAAGCGGCTGGCGATGTCGATGTCTTGCTGTTGGACAAGACCGGCACAATCACGCTGGGAAACCGTCAGGCAACCCGGTTCGTGCCCACAAACGGTTTGACGGTAAAGGATCTCGCTGAAGCGGCACACCTGGCATCCATTGCCGATGAAACGGCGGAAGGTCGCAGCATTGCGGTCCTTGCAAAAAAACAGTTCGGACTCCGTGGGTTGGAACTGGAGCACGTCAAGCCGGATTTTGTTCCATTTTCCGCCCGCACGCGCATGAGTGGCGTGAGCGTGGATGGGCACGAAATTCGTAAAGGTGCGTCCGAAGCGATCGAAGCGCATGTGCGAAGCCTGGGAGGATTTCTTCCGGACGATGTCAAAGCTGCGGCTCAGGACATTGCAAAAAGTGGTGGTACACCGCTGGTCGTCAGCCGTGACGCAACCGTGATGGGCGTGATCGAACTGAAGGATATCGTCAAAGGTGGCATCAAGGAACGCTTTGCAGAACTGCGACAGATGGGCATCAAAACCGTCATGATTACAGGCGATAATCCTCTGACCGCAGCCGCCATTGCCGCCGAAGCCGGTGTCGATGATTTCCTGGCCGAAGCGACACCGGAGGCCAAATTGTCACTCATTCGTGATTATCAAAAGGGCGGTCGCCTGGTCGCGATGACCGGCGACGGAACCAATGACGCTCCCGCACTGGCTCAGGCGGACGTGGCAGTGGCAATGAACAGCGGAACGCAGGCGGCCAGGGAGGCTGGCAACATGGTGGATCTGGATTCTAATCCCACCAAGCTCATCGAAATTGTAAACATCGGAAAGCAATTGCTGATGACGCGGGGCTCGCTGACAACCTTCAGTATTGCCAACGACGTTGCCAAGTACTTCGCAATTTTACCGGCCGCTTTTGCGGCAACCTATCCCGCATTGAAGACACTGGACCTGATGCGATTATCGTCGCCGTCGAGCGCAATTTTGTCGGCCGTGATCTTCAATGCGTTAATCATTATCGCATTGGTCCCGCTCGCATTGAAAGGCGTTTCTTATCGCCCGGTCGGAGCGGCCCAACTGCTGCGAAACAATCTGCTCATTTACGGTGTTGGCGGATTGCTTGTTCCGTTCATTGGAATCAAAGTCATTGACCTGCTGCTGTCGGCGGCTGGCGTTGTTTAAAAAATCGGCTCTCCGCCCTCCCGACCTGTTGTGCAGGTCAACTGGTCAACACGAATGGCGGAGAGCCAAAAATCAAACCGGGAGATCGAACATGTTCCAGCTATTGCGAACAGCCACACTTGTGCTGTTCACGATGACGCTTGTTACGGGATGCATTTATCCATTCCTTGTGACAGCGATTGCTCAGTTTGCATTTCCGTTTCAGGCAAATGGCAGCCTGATCGTGGAAGGTGATACCACGGTGGGTTCGAGTCTGATCGGTCAGTTTTTCTCGAAGCCCGAATACTTCTGGGGCCGCATTTCGGCAACCGGCGAAGTACCGTACAACGCCGCTGCTTCAGGCGGCTCAAACCTTGGCCCGCTCAATCCGGCTTTAAAGGAATCTGCCGAGCGTCGCATCGGGGTTCTGGCAGAAAGTGGCGACATTGACAAACTCGTTCCGATCGACCTTGTGACATCGTCAGCCAGCGGGCTCGATCCACACATCAGTCCGGCAGCAGCGGCTTATCAGGTTCATCGAGTCGCAGGCGCACGGAAACTGTCAGAATCTGAAGTGGCCGCGCTGGTTCGTGAACACACCGCAGGCCGCGAATTCGGTATCCTTGGAGAACCGCGAGTCAACGTGCTTCAGTTGAATTTGGCACTCGATCGGCTGCAGAAAGGCCAGTAACGTGTTCCATGGCTGAAAATCGCCCCAATCCGGATACATTGCTGGCACAGGTTCAGGCCGATGAAGCACAGGCCAGGCGTGGTTCGCTGCGACTCTTCTTTGGCTATGCTGCCGGTGTCGGCAAAACGTACAGCATGCTGCAGGCCGCCCATCAGGCCGTGTCTGCGGGTCGTGAGGTCGTGGTCGGTTACATCGAACCACATGCGCGCCCGGAAACCCAGGCACTGGTTGCTGGACTGTCGAGTCTGCCGGTCAGAGAAATCGAATATCGCGGTGTATCGCTGCGTGAGTTCGATGTGGACGGTGCGCTGGCCAGACATCCCGATCTGATCCTGGTCGATGAACTGGCGCATACGAATGCGATCGGGTGTCGACACGAAAAGCGCTGGCAGGATGTCGATGAATTGCTGGACGCCGGAATCAATGTGTGGACAACACTGAACGTGCAGCACATTGACAGCCTGAACGATGTCATTGGACAGATTACAGGTATCTCTGTTCGCGAAACAGTTCCGGATCGCATCTTTGATATGGCGGATGATCTGGAACTGATCGACGTCACACCGGAAGAACTGCTGGTACGTCTGCAGACTGGTAAAGTCTATCTTCCCGAGCAGGCGCAGCGAGCACTTCAAAGCTTCTTTCAGAAATCCAATCTTTCAGCGCTCCGGGAACTTTCGCTGCGTCAGGCTGCACGTCGGATCCATCACGACGTCGAATCGGCTCGTCGCGACAAAGCTGCCGCAGAACCCTGGGCGACGACAGAACGACTGCTGGTCTGTGTCGGTCCAAGTCCAACCACATCGCGGGTCATCCGCACTGCTAAACGGATGGCGGCCGCCCTGGATGGACCCTGGCTGGCAGCGTCCGTCGAGGTGGCCGGTGCATCGCCCAACTCCCCTGTACGACAGCGAATCGCTGAACATTTCCAACTTGCCGAACGACTTGGCGCAGAAATAGTTACGCTGACTGGTTCACATGTTGCCGAAGTCATTCTCGATTACGCCCGATCCCGTAACGTGACAAAAATTCTGATCGGCAAGACACACCAGCCTCGATGGAAAAGATTTCTCTTCGGCACTGTTGTGGATGATCTGCTTGAACAAAGTGGTGAGATTGACATCTATGTGATTCACGGTGTCGAAGAAGCCAGATTGCCGCGTGCGTTGATTACCCAACGGCAACCGGTGAATCTATGGCCGTACGTTTTTTCGACGACCATGATTGCCGTTCCCGGGCTGGCAGCTGCGATTCTGCGATTTTTTCAGGTGGCTGACGCTGAAGCCAACACGGTAATGCTGTTCCTGGCGGGTGTCGCGTTGACGGCATTCCGTTTCGGCCGCGGCCCCGCCGTGTTTGCCAGCGTCCTGGCGGTACTTATGTTCGATTTTTTCTTCGTCACTCCGTATCACACATTTGCTGTTCAGGACGCGCAGTATGCAGTGACGTTTGCGGTAATGCTGTCCATTGGCCTCGTCATCAGCGCGTTGACGTCCAGCCTGAAAGTGCAGATTGAAAGCATGCGTCTGCGTGAACGTCGAACGTCCGCCCTTTATCAACTGGGGAAACAGTTGAGTTCCGTCTACGGACGAGTGTTTCTTGCGTCTGCGGCGGGGGAGAAAATCGCGGAAATGCTGGACGGCGAAGTCGTCATTTATCTGAAACTGCAAACCGGCATTCCCGAAATTGTGTTTGGCAGCGATTCACGGATCGCACAGAATTCGGTGAGCACTCCTGCGGCTCAGTGGGTCATCGAGCATGATCAGATTGCCGGAGCAGGCACAAACACACTTCCAAATGCGGCAGCCATGTTTCTCCCCATGATT
>JAGQQS010001017.1 GCA_020426105.1 Planctomycetaceae bacterium | reverse complement strand
TGTGTTGTGAAACCCGTTCCGGGTTAAATCGATATGCTTTTCCTCCGTGTCAATCCTTAACGACGTTGCCCGCCCGAGCGACGCATCAACCCGCATATTCCATTTTGAATCGCGGTTGCCGAAGTCTCCACAGATGACCGTAATTGAATGTGATTATTGACTTTCACATGATTTGAAGCGAAGCTGATGGTGGCGGCAATACGTGTAGACCCACCATGGAGCATTCTCATGCAGACTCTATTACTCTCGCGTTGGCTGTCCCGTCGATCGTGTTTGATTGTGCTGTGCTGCCTGATGCTGAATGGCGCTAAAATCAATGCGGGGCCCGTTAACATCGGCTGTACCTCGCATGGCGCGGTGACCACGGCGGGATATATTTCGTCGGACGGTCACTTGATTCTGTTTGATGGAGGCCCTGCCGGCTGGATGCCACAGCCGGCGACGTATCCGCATGTTTTGGTGCCTGGCGGTCCGTTGGTACTGAGGCCGCGTGCGCCGGGCGATGTCTGGCCGACTGTGATCACGGTGTCACCGACTAATAAACTCATGCAGATTGTTAACGGCGGTGTGCCACAGGTGCTGCTGCCGATGCATAATTTTCCTGTCGGAGCGGCGTTGAAATTTGTCGAGAATGGCCCGCAGCCGCTGGTGCTTGGAGTCACCGGTTCTGGGGATTTGTGGGGAGTCGATCCGGTCACAAATGCAGGACACAGGATCAATGGCCCCATGGAAACATTTCCGTTTGGCACTTCGGTAACCGGGGTTGCTGCCGGTGGGCAGTTTCATGTGTTTGCGGTCGATCACTTCGGGACGCTGCACTATTATTTTGGAAATGCAGGTACGTGGTCTTCCGTCGCGATTGCGGGCGGCCTGCTTCCGGGAACACCCGTGGCGGCGGGCGTTTTCCCTGTCGGACTGCCGTCGGGGCAGAAACTGAATGTCTCCGCAATCGATCCTGCAGGCAACCTGGTCCTGTGGAGCAAACCTGCGGGGCTACCGTGGCAACCGCCAGTCGTCATTGCCGCCGGACAGACACCAGGAGCTCCTCTGGAGACAGGTGACACCGCCTACGGCCCGATGTTGTCCACGATCAGTGCCGGAGGAAACTGGAATGTCTGGATTTATGGCGCGATGAGTGGCTGGGTCAGCCATCTGGTCGGCCCCGGGTTTGTGACGGGTGCCCCAATTGGTTTCTCGCCGTCGGTCGGCACGTTTTTTACCATTGATCTGCCAGGACGCATGGTGTGTGCGAACTGGAGTGGTACCGGATGGTCAACAGGATACGCGATGCCCGCGATGACATTTACGCCGAAATTAATCGGACGGAGTCTTATTCCGAATCCGCCGCTTTCTCCTGCCACGGTCACACTGATCAATTCCGGAACTGATCCACTTGTCGTACAGATTGTCGATTTGTTTGATCCACGACAGCCTCCGGAAGAAAAGATTCCGGCCGGCGGTCAGATCGACATTTCGCTGCCACGCGAGTCCGGTGGTACTCTGGAGGAAGTATTCCTGGCGCCCGGCCCCGGGGGAATCCTGCTTGAACAGACGGAGAGACATTCGATTCCGCCACAGCAGCGGTTCAGTTTGACGCTCTGGTCCGACAAGGAAACGTATAAAGTGCTGCCGTTCAAGGACGCCCCAAAGGGAGCCCCTAAATCGGTCACCGAAGGATTCAGTCGGCGGTCACAGGTTAGTCTGGGGGTTTTGCCGATTGCTCCCGGTGAATTATTACGCGATGGTGAGCAATTCGATCTGGTGCAGATCGCGAAACGGCTCAGAAATCCCGGGGCTGTTGTCCATTTCCCAAAGCCGGTTGATCAGCCCTGATCTGGCCGGCCTTTCAGTTTGAACCAATTGGGCGAATCAGGTCGTTTGGGGTTCACTGATTATCTGCCCCCGACTATCGTTCGTGCTTATGGAGTGGGCTTTTCTGCGAAATGCAGAACTCTCAGACAAGGATTTTTGCGGAATGCGCAGTTCGACTTTTACTCTGTTCGCATGCTTTTGTATGTTCGCGGTAGTGATTGCATTCATTGCATTGCGGGGCAATCAGATCGCGGACAATGTTGATTCTGTCTCAGGGACAGCGCCGGTTCCCGCGTCCGCCACCGATTCGTTGCCCGTGACTGATTCGTTGCCCGTGACTGATTCAGTGACTGCAGATGTCCCGGTGACACCCGAAAGTTCCGCCGCTTCTCGAGTGAATGCAGCGGCCGCGTCGCCTTCGGAAGCGGTCACTTCGCACGCATCCTCCAAAGAACAGCATGCTGCCGGTCCGGTGGTTCCGTTGAAGTTTCCCCATTGGCCAGCCCCGCCGCTGGCGTTGGTCGCCACTGGTGAGCAACTGGGATATTTTGAGCCTTGCGGTTGCACGGCAAATCAGTTGGGTGGAATGTCGCGACGAGCGTCATTGTTTGAGCAGATTCGGTCGCTTGGCTGGGAAGTCCGCGGCGTTGACCTCGGCAGCGTTTCGCGTCGCACAGGGACACAGGCAAAACTGAAATTCGAAACGTCACTCGCCGCTTTTCGGGAACTTAACTACGTTGCTTTAGCGCTGGGACCGGAAGAACTGCGGCTGGAGCCTGGCTACTTGCTGTCCCAGCATCTGACGGACGGTGACAATCCTCTGAAGTTTCTTGGCGCGAATTTGATGTTCTTTGGATCCCGGGATCTGGGTACTCCGCTGGCGTCGACAATTTTCGAAGTGAATGGAATCAAGGTGGGTGTCACCAGCGTGATGAGCGACACAATCCGTAAGTCCATCATACCTGACATGACACCGGAGGAAGCGGCCAATGCCGAAATCCAGTGGACGGATCCGAGTGAAGCGATGACGGCGGTAATGAAAGAGTTTGCAGACGCCGGTGTAGCCGTTCGAGTGCTGTTGGCACAAACCACACTTGAAGAATCGAAGAAGCTGGCGGAAGACTTTCCGGAGCTTACTTTAGTAGTCCGCGCCAATGGATTCGGCGAAGGTATCGATAATCCCGAAATCGTGGGAACAGTTCGCCTGGTGCAGGTTGGAAAGAAAGGTAAAGCAGCGGGTGTTATCGGGCTTTATCCAGACGACGCCGAAAATCCGGTTCGCTTCGAGCTGGTCACGCTCAGCGGCGAACAATTTCCGGATTCCGATCGGATGACGCAGTTGATGCAGGGCTATCAGGATCGACTCAGGTCCGATGCCGTTGCAAAGAACGATGGAACGGTGGCACATCCCTCCGGCGCTTCATTTGTCGGTGCGACCAAATGCGGCGAATGTCACACCAAAGCGTTCGACATCTGGAAGAATACGCCCCACGCACACGCGTTTGAAAGTTTGAACCCGGCGTTTCAGCGGAAGGGTTATGAACGCCTGCGCGGCGTGAACAAATCCTTTGATCCGGAGTGTATCGCCTGCCATGTAACCGGCTGGAATCCGGAAGAATATCTGCGATACGAAACAGGGTTTATCAATGAGGAATTTGCCGCGGATGCGGCAGAGAAGCAACTTGAGGGATTACTGGCCGGCAATCAATGCGAAAACTGCCATGGTCCCGGGAGTCGGCACGTGGAATTAATCGAAGCGGATCAAAAGAGCGAGGCGATAAAGGAAGTAAAAGTGACGCTGGAGCAGTCGGAGCAAACCTGTATTCGATGCCATGATGGTGACAATAGTCCGGGATTCAGTTTTGAAGAGTACTGGAAGGACGTTAAGCACGATGGCAAAGACTGAGGCCGACGATGAATCAACGTTGTTGCTCACACTTTCACAACTGGAGACACTGTGTCACGCTCCTGTGCCAGCGGCCTGCCGCGCGATCTTCGCGGATTATCCTGAGATTCTGCGACATGCGCTGAGAGCAAATGACGGGAGTGACTCCGAAGGATTCGTTTCCGAAGCAGAGTTGCTGGCAGATCCCATTGACGTCCTTAATATCAATCTTGAAGTGCGACTGCACAGTATCACGGATCCTGAGGGCAGGGAGTTCTCATGGCCGGACACGTTTTTGGTGATTGGCGAAACGGGTGACGGCGACTACTACTGCGTCGATGCCTCGGGTGAACATGAAGGTGTCATGCAGTTTCGGCACCATGCCGTTGAATTCGAGGTTGTCACGGAGTCGATGGAAGAATTCCAGGAACTACTGGTCGAATGTTTTGTCATGGACCTCCAGGCTGAAGATGACGACGAGTTTGATGACGACG
>JAGQQS010000012.1 GCA_020426105.1 Planctomycetaceae bacterium | reverse complement strand
ACCGGCCCGGCTCACGGAACGCTGGTGCTGAATGCTGACGGGTCGTTCCAGTATACTCCGGTCCCCGGTTTCAGCGGAACTGACAGCTTCACCTACCGTGCTTCAGACGCTTTGTCATCTTCAGCAGCGGCAACGGTGACGTTGACGGTGGTGCCGTTTGTCCCACGTGCAAAATTCTTTGTTGTGGACGCCGATCGCGCTGCCTCATTCCAGTACCTTGCTGACGGAAGTTCGCTTTCCAGCAACGCTCTGAACAAATCAGACAGCAAGCCGCGGGGAATCGCATCTAACCCAACCGGCACAATCCAGTGGGTGATCGATGTCAGCGGCGCTGTCTTTATCTATGACAACACCGGGGCATTCCTTGGAGAGTGGACACCATTGAATATCGGCAAACCGGAAGGCATCGCCGTTTGGGGCAATGATCTGTGGCTGGTCGATCCGAATTCAGACAAAGTCTTCAAATTCACCGGCGGAGCCGCGCTGCGGAGCGGAAAGGTGGCCGCTGCTTCCAGCTTTGCGTTAAACTCAGGCAACCTGAACTCCACGGACATCGTCACGGACGGAACTCACCTGTGGGTTCTGAATGACACGCTCGCTGCAGACAAGGTCTTCCGCTACACAACTGCGGGTGTTCTCGAAGGCAGCTGGACACTGTCGACGACAAATCCATCTCCAACCGGACTCACAATCGATCCCAACGACGTCAATCACATTTGGGTTGTGGACGCCAGCACGGACAAAGTTTACCAGTATAACGGTGCGACCACCCGACTTTCCGGGACTCAGGAACCGTCGGCAACGTTCAACCTCGCGGTAACAAACACGAATCCACAGGGCATCGCTGACCCACTGTCGACAGGACCAGGACAGTCTGCGTCAGCGGATCTGCTCGTCAGTCCTGCACCCTCAGTTCCATTCTCTGTCACTCAGGTATCGTCGAGTTCGAAGACCAATTCAAACTCAGTAGAGGGACAGCGTGAAGACCTGATTGAAGTCGACTCAGAATCCCCAGCAACATTTCCTTCATTAAATCTGCGGCCGACTGCACGGAAGTCTCAGACATCCCGTTTGAAAAAGACCGTCGTGGCTGAATCTCGATCAACGCTGAAGGCCCCATCGGAAGTGAGCCTGGCAACTCTGGAAGAACTTGACGACGTCTTTTCAGACATGGCTCTTTTTGTGTAGTGTTTTGTCGCGGACATGAACGTATCGCCTGGGTGCGTGCGTAATCACTGAAGTGGCGTCTCACGTTGGCAGTATTTACATATCACTGGTGGTGCCGACGCATGAATTGTGCTGCCGGGTGACTTTTCGTTTGAAGTGAATCGCAGGCAAGAGTGTCTGTCGCCGCGAATAGATGTAACGGTCGCTGGTTTGGTGAATGCAGGTGCGGCAGAACAAACCGTGAAGGTCAAGTTGAAACGCTGATTCCATGTGGCAAAGACTGGTTGGTATTCCGGCAATCATAACAGCCGGAACATCATCGTGACTTTCCGACCCGACGGGGCAATTCTATGTCAGCCCACACAACGCCCCGGGGAATTGATTACTTTGTTGGTTGATCGTGGCGAAACAATCAGGGTCGCCCCGTTTGGGGCTTTCGTCGCTCTGGAAACAAAATCCCAGGGCGTGGCCCTGGGCTTCAGTATGGATGACCCGCTGGGCCGAATTGCAGCCGGAATCGCCGTTGAGTACTGTTACGGAAACGCATATCGCGACACGAATCCGCAAGAGAAATTTCAAACACCAGACTTCACAATGGCGCCCAGTTCCTGTAGTGCGGCATCGCGTTTCTGAATTGCCGAATCGATGAGAATTGTGATGAAGAGCATGATTACGAACCGCGAAGGCGAGGTCGCATTGCCGCGATTTGATTTCGGGAAGGCTCCTACTTCTTCCCGGCGCCCTTCTTCAACGCCGGCTGATCAAATGGCCGCAAAGGAAATAATTCCGATGGCCGATGTTGCTCGGCCATAAGTTTGATGAGTTGATTAACGATCTCTGGATGTTCCATCGCGACATTGTGTTGTTCACCGAGGTCGGTTGCGATGTTATACAATTCCACATCAATATTGCCGCTCGTCATGCTTTGTCGCACGGCTTTCCAGTCACCGACGCGAATTGTCTGCTGACCGCCGTAGCCTGGGAATTCGCGGTACAGAAACGGCCGCGGCGGCTGTTGCCTGCCAGTCAGCATCGGCAACAAATTTACACCATCCGTTGAACCGTTGATGTCACTGGCTGCGCCGATGGCGTCCAGGATCGTTGGCGTCCAGTCTTCGAATCCGCTTATATAATCGCTTGTCGTGCCTGCTGCGACGAGTCCGGGCCAGCGGACAATCGCAGGAACGCGCACGCCGCCTTCGTAAAGTGATCCTTTCAAACCTCGTAACTCGCCGACGCTTTCGAAGAAATCATAATCGACCTCCCGTTCCAGATGTGTGGTGCCGTTGTCGGATGAGAAGATCACGAGCGTATTGTCTTCAAGTCCGTGGTCTCTGAGTCGTTTCATGATCGCGCCAACTTCAGCATCAAGGTGACTGATCATCGCCGCATACGCCGCGCGAGGCGTGAAGTGTGGCGTATAGCCGCCTTTGGCAGCCGTGAAGGGCGGGTCCGGCCACTTGAGTTCAGAGTACGGCCGCAGCTCCGCATCCGGCACATGTAATGCGACATGAGGCAGTACGGACGGATAGTACAGAAAGAATGGTTCAGCCTTGTGCTGATCGATAAATTTCAACGCTTCTTCACGAATTCGATCAGGAGCGTATACCTGACCTTTAAATTCGTGATAGCTGCGAGGATCTGTTTCGTCAGCCCCCACAGCAAGTTTAGCGTGCCCAGGAACCGGTGGCGAATTTTCAAGCGGCACATGTTCGTTGTCGCTCCACAGATAATCCGGGTAATAACTGTGAGCGTGCCGCTGGCAGTTGTAGCCGAAGAAACGATCGAATCCCTGACGCAGCGGTTCACCTTCAGAACCAGGCCCTCCGAGTCCCCACTTGCCAAATGCCCCTGTGGCATAACCTTGTGCCTTTAGCCGTTCGGCCAATGTTACCGTGGAATCCGGAATTGGCTGTTGGCCTTCAGGCTGCATTTCGCTGTTGTTACGGATATATGTGTGACCGGGATGAAGTCCTGTCATCAGCACGCATCGCGATGGTGCACACACAGCGTTGCCGCTGTAATGTTGGGTCAATTTCATTCCCTGTGCAGCGAGTGCATCAAGATGCGGTGTACGGATTTTTTGCTGTCCGAACGCACCGAGTTCGCGGTAACCAAGGTCGTCTGCCAAAATGAATACGATGTTCGGTCGGGTTGTGTTCGCTGCGTGAAGATGAGCTGTATCGAATGCAATACTTAGGATGGCGATCAACGCGAAGATATGGAGGCTGTTACGCATTCCTGCACGGTAAATTACTTCTCGTTTAACCCGTCGCCGACAGGCCCGGCCATTGCCGGTGGCACATAACATGGTTTTAAGGGCACAGGTTGTACAACTCAAAAAACCTAACGTCGTTGCGGAGATGGTGCCTGTTGAAATGAGCTGTTTCATGTTCGTGTCTTTCATGCAACTGAGCCTCGATGTGAAGGACGAGCCATTCGTCGATTTCGTGAGACCCAAAACGCCCGGGGCGTGTTTTATTTCATCGCCGCCGAATTCATTCCTGTGGTTTTCGGGCTTTTGCACGACTCGAAATCATTGGGAATTCCCCGGTGAAAAATCTGAAAACTATTGCGGTAAACACAGTGGCGACTAAATCAACACGTGGGATCGACTGAAATGACTCGTGTGACCGCCCCGATGGTGATGAATCTGTCGAATTCTTGCGCCGAATGATTGAGTCATTTTGTGTCCCCGGTATCCCGCTCTACTGGTTGGTATTTAGCAGGAATTGGCCTTGCAAACTCGGGTCGCATGGATTCCGACGGGACAGCAGACTTTCCTGAGATTGGTGACTGCTGCTGCAGAGTGTCCGCTGCGTCCAGTCGCCCCTCGAACATGATCGCCATGAGGGAGATCAACGCAATTGTCTGGCGAGTTTTTGTCATCAGGAATCGAGGTGACAATCCACACAGTCCTCAGTAAACTCCCATCACTTGTCGGCTGGGACTTTTTGTTCCGATGTGTGCCAACGGAAAAGTTCTGTGAATTTGTTTGCAGGTGTGGTTCATCGCCCGTCACACTTCGTGTGTTCTTATGTTGGCCTCGTTAACGAATATTTGTTTTAGATGCTGAATCATGTCCGCAGATCGTAGCTCGATGAAGTGTAGTCTGCAATTGACGCGTCGCGACTGGCTCTCGAGCAGTGGTGCAGCGGCTTTTGGTCTGCCCTCGCTGTCGACCGGGCCAGGCATTGCCTCGGAGCAAAATCCGGTTCGGCGAGCTAAATCGATTATTTTGATTTATCTGCCGGGCGGTCTTGCGCAGCATGATTCGTTCGATCTCAAGCCCGACGCGCCGATTGAAATTCGCGGCGAGTTTCGGCCGATCGCGACCGACGTCCCGGGGATCGATCTGTGTGAACACTTGCCGCGGTTAGCCCGACGGGCCAGACACTTCGCGCTCGTGCGGACGATGTCGCATGCGGAGAACAATCACTTTCCGGCCACGCACAAAGCTCTCACGGGACACGTGATGCCGCGCCAATTGCCAGGAGATGCCGTCAACGCCGCTTCGAATCACGACTGGCCGAGTTACGGCTCGGCTTACGATGCTCTGCGGCCGCGTAACGATGGCATCCCGAATTCCGTGTCGCTTCCATGTTTTTTGGCGGGCGGGGCAACGGCCTGGCCTGGGCAGCACAGCGGCTACCTCCCTGCAAGACACAACCCATGGCAAGTCGATCAGGATCCAAATCAGAAAACGTTCTCAATTGATCACAAACAGATCCATGAATTTGTGAACGGGAGTCTGTTCAAGAGATTTCTGATCCAGGCATAACTCCAGAATCTGCTGACAGCGATTGTCGGGAAACCGGGTCTGCAGATTTGCCTCAAACTTCTGTTCCAGCAACGGTATCCCTTCGGCCCGTCGACGACGATGTCCGACGGGGTATTCGATCTCGATACGCTCGGTGCTGCTGCCGTCTTGAAAGAAAACCTGAATCGCGTTGGCAATGGATCGCTTGTCCGACTCGTGGTATTCCCTTGAATATCGCTGGTCTTCGTTGATTGTCATTTTGTCGCGCAACGCGTCAATACGCGGATCGCTGTGATGAAATTCGTCGGCATAGTGTTCGGCGGTCAGGTTCCCGTACAGCAACGGGATCGCAATCATGTACTGCAGGCAATGATCTCGATCGGCAAAATTGGCCAGTGGCCCGACCTTCGAAATAATCCGAATCGCAGATTCGTGCGTGGTCACTTCAATCCGCGCAATCTGTCCAATACGGTCTTTAACCATGGAGTGAAGTCGAACGGCGGCTTCCACTGCCGTCTGGGCGTGAAACTCCGCAGGAAAGGAAATCTTGAACAGGATATTCTCCATCACGTACGAACCGAAATGCTGAGTGAACTGCAGAGGATTTCCTCCCAAAAGCACATCGTAGAAGCCCCATTTGGGAGCGGTTAGTACCGACGGAAGTCCCATTTCACCTTTCATCGTGATCATCGCCAGACGCACGGCTCGTGATGTTGCATCTCCCGCGGCCCAGGACTTGCGAGAACCCGCGTTGGGTGCGTGACGATAAGTTCGCAGCGCACATCCATCGACCCACGCCTGTGACAACGCATCCACAATCTGATCACGCGTTCCGCCCAGCATCCGGGTCACGACTCCGGCACTCGCAACGCGCACCAGCAACACGTGATCCAGGCCCACACGATTGAAACTATTTTTAAGTGCAATGACGCCCTGAATTTCATGCGCTTTGATCATACTTGTCAATACGTCATGCATCGTCAGCGGACTGCGACCCTCGGCCACCGCGGTTCGACTCAAATAGTCGGCCGTCGCCAGAATGCCGCCCAGATTGTCCGACGGATGGCCCCATTCAGCTGCCAGCCATGTGTCGTTATAGTCGAGCCAGCGTATAATGCAGCCGATGTCCCATGCGGCCTTGACCGGATCCAGTTCGTGCGACGTTCCCGGAACCCGGGCACCATGCCGCACTGTCGTGCCGGGCACCAGTGGTCCCAGATGTTTTGTGCATTCAGGAAAGCGCAGCGCAAGCAACCCGCAGCCAAGCGTATCAAGCAGACAATGCCGCGCCGTGCTAAAAGCTTCCGGGCTGTGTATTTCGTGACTGACTATATAGTCGGCGATCTGAACCAGGAGCGAGTCGGGTTCGGGACGGTTTGCAATATCAACATTCGCGCTCATTCAGGACCTCTGCCGTCTGTTCATTTGTCATGTCTGAGGAGAACCGTTCTTCTCAGCCAGAGTAATTCGCCGCGCGGGTCCGCGATCCGGTCGCTAACCCACTCCGGGCCACCGCACGACTTCTCATTTTGCCGCTGTCGCCTTATTACTGAAATAGTTTCGACGTGACAAGCTGAATGCCGTCGATTCACAAATTGTCGGGATTGTCAGCCTTGAGCTTTCAGGAAGGATGTGCAGTGAGTCTTCCTCCGACATGCCCTTCTGCGATTTGGCGTAAAAGAGAACGCCCGGTGGTGCGTCTGTCAGCGAGCACCGGCTGATTTCTTTTATTCTTGCAGGATGAATCGCGATGTCTGTGACCCCGGATGCGCCGCGGACATCATTTGTCATTGAGCCCAAATTGGTAGCGGTCCGCAATACAGCCCGCTACACTTTTCACGAAAGCCGTCCAGGATGGTGTTTATTGCCGTTCGAAGTTGTCACTTGCGGTTCACGATGAAGAGACACTTCGGCACTGTTCCATTGAGTGCGCGAAGTATCTGTGAGGGAGCGTCTGATGTGTGCGATTTCCCGGGTCGTTTTTCTGATCTCTGCCTGCATTTTTGCCGCAGGCGTTTCCGCTGAGGAACATGTCTTCGTTCCTGGTTCCGCCCCGGAAGAATTATGGAACGGTGGCGAGTTCACGGAAGGCGTCGCGGTGCGGTCTGACGGGCACGTTTTCTTCAGTGACATTCCCAGTGATCCGCAGAAAAACGGGCAGGTCCTCGTTTTCGATCCTGGCACGGGGATTACTCGCGTGTACTGCGATCGGAGCAGTAAAAGCAACGGGCTGGCATTTGATTCGGGCGACCGACTACTCGCCTGTTGTGGAGCAAATGGAGGCAACCGATCGCTTTGCGAGATCACCGAAAGCGGCGAAGTCCGGCCGCTGATCAGCAAATTTGAGGGGCAGCCGTTCAATGCCCCGAACGATCTGGTGGTTCATCCCACCGGCGCCATTTATTTTTCCGATCCTCATTATGTCGGAACCGAGAAGCTCAGCCTGCCGGGGATGTACCTGTATCGGTTCGATCCAAAGACGGGTTCGATCGGCATTGCGACAATGGCCGCAATGAAACCGAATGGCGTAGAGGTGTCTCCCGATGGGAAGACACTTTATCTGGCCGAGACCGACAACGGCACCACCGGAATTCCCGGTGATCCCGTGGGGAACAAAGGGCTGATGCAGTTGCTGGCGTTCGATGTGGCCGCAACTGGAGCACTTTCGAAGCCGCGTGTGATTGTTGACTTCGGAAGTGAAAACGGAATCGACGGGATGGCAGTGGATTCCACCGGCAGGATCTATGCGGCCGTTCGTTCTGAAAAACGATTTGGGATCGCGGTCTACGACCCGGCAGGCAAACAACTGGATTTCCTGGCGACTCCGTCACTTCCGACAAATTGCGGATTCGGAGCGGGCAATGATTCAAAGACACTCTACATCACAGCCGGTGGCGGCCTGTATCGGGCAACTGTGCAGAAATGAGCCGAGTGAATCAGCAGGGCAGCCGCAAGGCGAGACGCGATTTATTGTCTCGCGAATTAACTCCGAAAGAGACTGATGCAGACAGTGGCTGGCTGGTTAGTTGCCGTCACTGCTATTCATCGATTCAAAATCCCGCCGACTGCAAACTATTCCCTATTCCCTGTCCACAAACGCATCCTCGACAAGACACCACACCTTATCAGCCATGGATTGATGCCCGGACTGCGAAAGGTGAATTGAATCAAGCGTGGACTCACTGCCGGCAATGACGGACAGGAAAACTCGCTTGGGAACGAGCGTCACATTGTGCTTCGCCGCCGCGGTGCGTTGAATGCGACCGAATTCATGATAAAGCGGCGGAAGTGGCAATTCGAACATGATCACCTGACGATCGGTAGATTCAAGAAATACCAATAGCGCGTCGAGATCCTGAGCGAACTCAGCCCTCGTCGTCGAACCGAGGATGTCATTGCCGCCAATTTCCACAACGACGACTGACGACTCAATGGACTGCGATTGCACTCGCTTCAATGCCGAAGCCGCGGTCTCACCAATGTGCGAGATATCCTGAACCTCAACCTGATGTTGTCGCGCCAGCAAGCGGGGCCAGGTTTCTGATGTTTCGTCGCCATCAACACCGGCGGTCACCGAATCGCCGATCACCGTAAGTGTCCGCGTCTTCGCAGGTTCCAGTGAATAAGTGATGTGATGCGGCAATTCGAACAATGCTGCGATCAACCAGATCCCAGCCATCGCAAAAGCTGCATTCCGCCGCAATTCCTTCTTAAACCCTGAGACGATCCAGATCAGTGTGACTGTCACTGCGACCGCATAATACCAATACGGAAGTGCGGTCGATGACACAACGACAGCGATGGCTCCGATCAGAAAGGACAAAACCGTCACGCGGCGAAAAATCGGCTTCGTGCGAGTTGATGACAAAGCCGCAACGAACAAAAGGGCTACGCCGGAAAAAAACGACTGACCACTCACGATGTGATAG
>JAGQQS010001016.1 GCA_020426105.1 Planctomycetaceae bacterium | reverse complement strand
AGTCTGGCGTTCGCAGCCGACGGCAGCGCCAGTCGAACGGCGCTGTTCAGGCACGCATGCCAGTCGGCAGACGACTCAGTAGTTCCAACTTTCTTCAGCTTTTCAAGCAATTGTCTTTTGTTTTCATCGGTTGCCGCTGCCGGATCGGCGGACAACCATTCACCGCGACCAATCGTCACCATCCCGCGGATCGTGTCGGATTCGCTGGCATAACTCAGAATCTCTTCTGTCCGGTTTAACAGGTGATCAAACAGTGTTTCGCCCTGCATCGTGCGTCCCATGGACATAGAAACGTCCCAGACGAAAACGATGTCCCGGCCCGAACCACTGGCAGATCCCCATCCATGCCAGAATGGACGTGCGAGCGCCATCACAAGCGCTGCTACCGCAAGGGCGCGCAGCAACATTAACAACAGGTCATCGATTCGCCAGATTTTCCTGCGACGAATGCTGCTGGTTGTCAGGAATTGCATGGCTCCCCATTTGACGACCTCCTTCCGCCGTCGGCTGAGCAGGTGAATGGCGACGGGGATGCTCAGCAAAGGCAGCCCCCACAGAAATACAAGATTCAGGAATGTCATCTCTTGTAGTCCCTACTGTTTGATTCTGGCCGCGCGCCGATGCAGGTAGTAACTGAGTGTTTGTCCCAGATCTGTATCTGTGGGCAGGAGCAGATAGTCGGCTCCCATATTCGTGCAGTCGAGGCTTACCCGATCCAGAAACGCATGCAGCGATTTCAAGTATGCTTCCCGGATCGCGGGCGGATCGAGATCCATACGCAGGGATGGCTGCTCAAGACATTCAAAGCTTGACCAGCGATCAAATTGAAATGTCAGTTCTTCGGGCGCCAGCACGTGAAAGACCAGCACGTCGTGGCCTCGAAGTTGGGCCCGTTTCAGGGCGTCAGCCGTCGAGTCCCAGTCCCCAAAGCAGTCTGAGAACAGCAAGAGCAGGCCTCGGCGCTTCAGTCGCCGCGGCAGATCGTACAGGCTCGGCGCCAACTCCGTTTCCCCCTGCGGCTCGATTTGGCGCAGCGCCTGCAGGATTGCCTGCAGATGCCGTGGGTATCCACGTGGCGGAATGTACTGTTCGACCCTCCGGCCGACAGTCGCCAGCCCCACTCCATCCCGCTGCCGCAACATCAGACGTGCGAGGCACGCAGCGGCCGCACGAGCGTAGTTGAGTTTTGAAACAGTGGACTGGCCAAACTGCATGGAGCCACTGCAATCGACGACCATCAGCCCCTGCAGACTGGTGGTTTCTTCAAACTGTCGAACATAGTAACGGTCCCGGCGTGCATAAACTTTCCAGTCGATCATGCGGATCGAATCACCGGGTGAATACGCGCGATGATTGGCAAACTCAAAACTTCCGCCCAGATACGTCGATCGATGTTTTCCGGAAAGAACTCCATCGACGACGCGCGTGGACAAGAGCTCCAGATTCCCAATCCGGTTCATCGCATCCGACGTCAGCAGTTCGGAGGATTCAAGCGTCACGGCCATCGAATGTTCCGGGGAATTTAGAGGGATAATTCAGAACAACTGCAGATCATGCCGCCATCATCTGACGGCAGCCTTCGGACGACCGGCGGTTGCCGAATCGCCCCTGGCCTGACTGAGCAGCTGCCGGACAATCTCATCCGACGACACGCCAGCCGCTTCCGCATTAAATGTGGGGATAATGCGATGCCTGAGTACGGGAAGCGCTACGGCTGCTACGTCCTCGGTTGTTGCATGATGTCGTTTGTGCAGAACGGCACGGGCTTTGGCCGCCATGAGCAGGAAGATTGCCGCCCGCGGCCCTGCTCCCCATTGAACCATGTCACGCAACGATTTCGGCAGTTGGTTTTCTTCAGGACGCGTCATCCTCGCCAGATCAACCGCAAACTCGTAGACGTGATCGGCGACCGGAACGCGACGAATGAGTTGCTGCATACGAATCAATTCTTCAGCCGTCAGGACAGGTTGAGGCTGGAACGCATAATCCGTTGTGGCACGTCGGCAGATTTCAATTTCTTCATCACGTTGCGGATAACCCACATGGATCCTGAACAGAAAACGATCCAGTTGCGCTTCGGGCAGCGAATAAGTTCCTTCCTGTTCAATGGGATTCTGCGTGGCCAGTACAAAAAACGGTTCCGGCAGCGCAAAGGTTTCGCCTCCAATCGTCAGCTGGCGTTCCTGCATCGCCTCCAGCAGTGCACTTTGCGTCTTGGGAGGCGTCCGATTGATTTCGTCCGCAAGAATGAAGTTTCCGAACAAAGGTCCAGGGATGAATCGGAAGACACGTTTTCCGGTCGTGCGGTCTTCCTCCAGTACATCTGTTCCGGTGATGTCTGAAGGCATCAGGTCCGGCGTGAACTGAATGCGGCGAAATGACAGATGCATCAAACTTGCCATCGACGAAACCAGCAATGTCTTGGCGAGTCCCGGCATGCCTTGCAGAATGCAGTGTCCCTTGCACAGGATGGCAATGGTCAGCTGTTCAATGATCTCATCCATGCCAACCAGCACTCCGGCAAGCTGCGTACGCATCGACTGATACTTCGTGAGCAGCTCTTCAATGGCACGGAGATCGGCATTCGAGGCATTGCGAGAATTGCCCGGATCTTCGGAGCGAATCGGCATCAGATATTATCCCGTATACTGAAATCAATATTCGTTTGAAACGCAGTGGATCCTGAAATTAACGCTGAAACACCGGCAGCATCTGATAGGGAGGAGTCAGCGCGAGAACAGCCAGGGCAGTCATGTAGGAAGTCCCGTATTGCACATCCAGTCCTGAACGCAGGTTCCACGAGCCATCATCCTGCTGAGCGTCGATAATGGTTCTGGTGAGCGTCGGGTAATACTCACGCCAGTATTTCCCTCCCATTTGATACATTGCCTGGCTGCAGTAGAACGCGGCGTAGCACGGGTATTGTTCGCCGGCCATGGGCCGCGTGAACTGATCGAACGGCCGCTGCAGAATGTATTTCGCAGCAGCCCGTGCCATATCCGTATCGTGCTTTCCGGCCATGGACATCGAAAGAACACCCGCGCCGGCCATGGCACGCGAATGAATAAACTCCGGTTCGTCCGAGTGGAGTTCATAGCGAAATGTGCCTCGTTTTCGGTCGTAGAGGCGCTGCATATATGCCAACGCCTCTTCGATGATTTGCGGATTGACGTTGAATCCGGAATTCTTCGCCGATCGCAGAAACATCAGGTTCCACGAAGTGACTGAGAGATCTGAATCACTGACCGCGTGCCGCTTCAGATACCGCCAGCCACCTTCGTCGTCGGCACTGGCTTTGGGTTGTGAATACCGATGGCCGGTAAATTTTATGGCACGCTCGATCACCAGCCGATGACGCGCTTCATTCTCCGGTTTCGCCATGCTGTACAATTCAGCAATGACCAGAGAAGAGATACCGTGACTGTAAGGGGCATGATACCATTGCCGCTGACGAGCGATCAAACCATCATCCTGTTGTGAGCTAAGGAGATACGTGGCGGTCCGTGACAGATTTTCACCGTAGATACCTTCGCCGGGAAGATGGCCGCGCGAAAGGAATGCCATCATGCACAGTCCTGTGATTCCCGGTTCATCCCGCGTGTTTCCGTTGAACGATCCATCCTGCTTTTGATTGTGGATCAGATGTTCCAGGCCCCGATCCACGGAGCGTTCGACGTCGGACCATTGGGCTTCCGTCAGGACTTCACGCGGAACAGAACGGTCGGATGATTCGTTGTTAGTCGTCTCCTGCCCATTCGCCAGTCCGGTCAGCAACAGCAGGCCGCAAAACAAAGCTGAGTGTGTGAAAATGCAATCGCGTCGAATCTCAAAGCGTTGCCGTCCAGGAAGGCTGATCCGGTTGAAGAACATCAACGTCATCCTTATTGCCTTCGAACCCGAGAACGTACGGTACAACTCAGCGGGCACCCAAGCTTACCTGGAACTCTTTGGACTTACTACTCAGACCAGAGCTACCGGACCTATTGTCTGGCTCGACGGCATGTGAAACGAAGTTTTCAGGGAATCTCATCAATCGATGAACTTAGCGCTGGAAGATCGGGAGCATCTGGTACGACGGTGTCAGCGCAAGAACCGACAGAGCCGTCATGTATGAAACTCCACAATGCAGTTCCAATCCTGAACGCAGAGTCCATGAACCGTCATCCTGCTGAGCATTTATGATCGTCGCAGACAGTGTGGGAAAGAACTCACGCCAGTATTTTCCACCCATCTGATACATCGCCTGGCTGCAGTAGAAAGCGCCGTAGCACGGATATTGTTCACCGGCAATTGGCCTCGTATACTGATCATACGGGCGCCGCAGGATGTACGCGGCTGCACCCTGAGCCATATCTGTATTGTGCTTGCCGGCCAGCGACAGCGAAAGGACCCCAGCAGCTGCCATTCCACGCGAATGAATAAACTCGGGATCGTCTGTATGGTTCTCGTAGCGGAATGTCCGGCGGTCCCGATCGTAAAGTCCCTGCATGTACACCAGGGCGTCCTCGACCAGCGCTGGATCGATTTCAAACCCGGAGTTCTTTGCCGAGCGGAGAAACATCAGATTCCATGAAGTCACCGAAAGATCAGAATCGCTGACCGCGTGCCTCTGCAGATACCGCCATCCACCTTCATCGTCTGCACTGGCCTTGGGCTGCGAGTATCGATGGCCGCAGAAGTCAATTGCGCGTTCGATCGCGATTCGGTGCCGCGCTTCATCTTCCAATTTTGCCATGCCGTACAATTCGGCAAGCACCAGCGCGCCGATACCATGACTGTAAGCGGCGTGGAATTTATGCCGATCGCGAGCAATCAAGCCGTCCTTCTGTTGAGAACTCAGCAGATACTCCACGGAACGTGAAAGTGTTTCGCCATAGACGCCCTCACCCGGCAGATGCCCGCGCGAAAGGAACGCCATCACGCACAACCCCGTGATTCCCGGTTCAGCTGTAAGATCGCCATTGAAGCACCCGTCTGGCTTCTGAGCCCGGCTCAAAAATTCCAGACCCCGGTCCACGGACTTTTCTACGTCCGTCCACTGGGCTTCGGTCAGCACATCGCGTGGAACGCCGCGGTCCGATGATTTGCTTAAAGCTGTGTCCTGGCCCGCGGCCTGCACGGCAGTCAGTAACAGGCAGGAAAACAAAAACCGCCGCGTGAAAAACATATCACGTGGCTTTCCGGCTCGTGCGCGTTCAAGAAGCCTGATCCAGCGAAAGAATGTCGGCTTCATACTATTGCTTTCGAATCCGGGAGGGTAATGTGTATCTCACTCCGATAGACTAAGATACCGCCAGCTCTGACTACGTGCCACTCAGACTGGTATCAAGCGTTCATTTGTCTGGCTTATTTAAGTCGGGTGACAGGATTCTCAATTCCCGTCAGGAAGGTACTATTGATGATGGCAGAACTTATACCACATCACTGGCTGTTCTCGCGCTGACACCTGCCAATCGACTACTTCCCATTTATCAGCGTTGAGTTCAGCGAATCGTCGTTTCACTGCCGATCGCCAGCCGAACGCGACACACATCGCGGTGGCAACCGCCAATGCGGCAAACCCGGTCCCTGCCATGGCGCCGGACATCGCATAGCACGCCATCCACAGGCCGCTCGGAGCGACCAGCAACAGTACGCAGACGATTTGAATTCGCCCCAGTCCCCGATGCCATTTCGTGAATCGAAGGCGAAATTGATTGCTGGTCAGGATCATGCCAAGCACAAGCGAGCAGGGACCCGATATAATGTGCGTGTAGAACGCCCACTGATAACTGCCGAAGAAATAGAGTTCTCTGCCCTGCAGAAAATCGGC
>JAGQQS010001015.1 GCA_020426105.1 Planctomycetaceae bacterium | reverse complement strand
AAAGCTGCACGATCTCCCGATTTCGGGGGAGAAGTTGCTCAATGCCGGGAAGTCCTTTCCTGACGCTCGCCTTAGGCATTGATGTCGAGTTCGGTCAGCGCCTGAGGAACACACCATGTCTAAAATTTTCATTGTCGTGCGTTCCGCCCCGCTGCACGCACCCTACGGCTGAATCGTGGTCACAAATTTTGGCTTACCGTTTTTCATTTCCAGAATGACGGCTGGTTTGACTGCATTGCGATCCCCGTCAATTGAGATTGATCCGGTGACACCGTCAAAGTCTTTGGTTTTCGAAAGTTCAGCCGCCAGGGCTTTACCCTCCAGTGACTCCGCGCGCTGCATGGCATCGAACAGGATTCGAGCAGCATCGTATCCGAGCGCTGCCAGACCGTCCGGGGTCTGATTGTAGCGCTCGGCGTACTTTTTGATAAACGCCTGCACGCGCGGATTCGGATCTTCATGTGAATAGTGATTGGAATAGAAACAACCTTCAATGGCCTCGCCGGCGATTTCTCCGAGCTTCGACGAGTCCCAGCCGTCGCCGCCAAGCATCGGAGTCTTTAATCCCAGCTTGCGCGCCTGCAGCGCTACGTTACCGACATCGGTATAGTAACCCGGCACGAAAACGATATCCGGTTCACTGCTTCGAATTGCCGTTAACTGTGCAGAGAAGTCCTGATCACCCCCCTGGTAAGTCTGTTTGCTGACGATGGTTCCGCCGAGGCCTGTAAAGGCCTTTTCGAATTCTTCCTGCAGACCGACCGAATACGGGGATCCCTGATCGGTAAGAATGGCGGCCTTGCCCGCCTTCAGTCCCTCATGTTCACGAGCAAATTTTGCGCAGACAGCCCCCTGAAAGGGGTCGATAAAACAAACCCGGAATATCATGTCGCCGATATTGGTGACTTTAGGATTCGTCGATGACGGTGACACCATGGGCACGCCGGCTTCCTGACACACGGGAGCCCCGGCCAGCGAAAGGCCCGAAGCGACTTCACCCAGCACAGCAACCACGCCGTCTCTGGTAGTTAAACGCGTCACGGCAGTCCCCGCTTCGCGTGCGTCACCTTTGTCGTCATAGGTAATCAGGCGAATTTTTTGGCCGCCGATGCCACCCGCTTCGTTGATTTCTTCAACAGCCAGCTTGATGCCATTGTCAGTCGACTGACCAAACGTCGCTTCAGATCCGGTCATCGATCCATAATGACCAATCACGATCTCGCCGGAATTACCCGCACCCGGCTGACAACCGCTTGTGATCACCACCAAAGGAAAAAATGAAACCATCAGCGTCAGTCGCATGATGTCATAGCCCTCAAACAAAATAAGTGCAGTCCTGGTTCAGATACAGCGTCCTTGTCCCTCGACTGTATCGACTCGCTGAAAAGAATCACATTGTTTGACCGGGAAAAACGGGTATTGCGGCCGATTTTCTGAAATTCTGACTGTGTTTACTGGTCACATGTTGGCTTATACAATGCCCCGCCCATAGCTTAAGGCGAACGGCAGGAATGCGTCTAGCGTAGTGGACGAGGCAATGAGTCCGTAAACATGTACCGTAGTGGACGAGGCAACGAGTCCGAGAATATGTACCGTAGCGGACGAGGCAACGAG
>JAGQQS010001014.1 GCA_020426105.1 Planctomycetaceae bacterium | reverse complement strand
TAAAGTGAATTGCAGAGAACTTGTGCTGCTTCAGCAATAGCGCGAGATCGTCGTTGGCCAGTCTGATCTCGTCAAACCATTCATCGGGAGTCGTTGGTTGTGTTCTTTTCATGATCCATTCCATGACCGCAGTGCCCAGTCGTCGTCGTCCATTTTCACGAACAACGACTGCCCACCACGCTCTTTAATGTCGTTCTCAAGTGCGGCTCGGACATCATGTTCACTTGCGCGCCACATTTTCATTTCCATCATCTGCGATGCCAGCCAATACGGGCTCTGGGGATCACCATTAATCTCCAGAACTTCCCGGCAAGCGTCAAGGATGCTGTCGATCATCTGTATTTTCTGACTCCTGAAAAATCCGCCACGAAATTGGTTCCAGCGACAATAATATAACGTCGACATCATTCTGAGACCAAACTCAGGGAATATCACAGCAGATAAACGAAGACAAGTTCGTGTTCTTTTCAGCGTGGCGGAAGCGGCACGGCGGATTGGTCAGCCAATCCAAAAATTGCACCGCGACATCAAATCAGGAAAGCTGCCGACGCTTACTGTGCCACCTGGCAATCTGCCAACGGATCTAAGAGAACAGGCCTGAACTTCGAGAACATCGAGAGGCAGATTCCGATCTTTGTCTTCAGCCAACACCACAAGATCAGTACCAACCGGATTCAGAAACGCATCAGAGTCTCCGGCCCGTCATTTCCGCATCCGCCACAGGTCAATGATTCGGCAGTCGGATTATCTTGAATTTCAGTCTCTTGAGTTGTCATGCCGTCGAGATTACGACAGCCCAGATTCTTATGCAAATTGAAGCCGGCCTGCGTTTGGTTTCTGCTTTCGCCGGAGCCGCTTATTGGTTGGGGGTCGCCGGTGGGTCCCGAACCAATAAGTGGTGGAGGAGAAAGCAGAAACCTTGCCGCCATGCCAGAACCCTCGGTTGCCCCCTGCCGCCCAAACCCCTGCTTTTGCTGGTGAGCTTTTGGCTTGGGGGGACTGAAAACAACGTCCCTTCGAGCGTTCATTCGAATCTCGTTGACCATCGCCTCAAAAGACTGGTAAACTATAAGGACAAGTTTGAAACAGGAGACGTCAGGAATGAGCATCAGAGAAGTGGATCTCGCACAATTCAGCGATTTTGCCCGCGAACAGATTCGTGCCGGCCAGGCTGATGTATCGCTGACATCGCTGGCAGAACAATGGGAACGCCGTCAGCAGTCAACGCAGACGACTGAATCAACCCATCCAAATGCCCAGGTTGCCAAAGCGCGAGCGTATGTGGAAGAACTTGCCCGTCAACAGGGAGTCACAACAATCAGCAGTGCTAAAGATCTCCGCTGTGAGTTTCTGGAATCCGACGAGGAACTCGAAGAATTTCTGACTGCTGTGAAAGCCGGACGACACGAAGACAAAGTCAGGGACCCTCTGAATGACTGACATTGTCGCCGATACCGACACGGTATCATTTCTATTCCGTGGCGACAGCCGTGAACAGTTTTACCTGCCATACGTTCTGAATCATCGCTGCATCATTTCGTTCATGACAGTTGCTGAACTGGAATTTGGCGTACTGCGAGCCAACTGGGGTGAAGCTCGCCGCAAATTACTGACCGATTTTGTCCGTCAGCATTTTATCGTCTTCAATCAAACAGACGATCTCTGCAGTGTCTGGGCAAAGCTTCGAGTTGAAGCCGAAAAGAAAGGCCGACACTTAGCAAGTTCGGATGCCTGGATTGCAGCCACCGCCGTATTGCTGGACGTTCCGCTGCTGACCCACAATCGAAAAGACTATGAGTCTTTGGAATCACTGAAACTGATTTCTGCCGATAAGTCCGACGGTTAATAAAAGACAATTAGACAACGAATCGGATGCATGGGAACTTGCTCCAGGAATTTTGCGACAACGAAATCAAGTGATTCAGGATTTGCGCGTAGTCACTCCGACCTTCCGCCGGCTCAGGTCGCGGCAGTGCCTGCCTGCTACTTGCAATTATACGCCGAATCATTGAAACAAAATTCCAACATTCAGAGCAAATGAACCAAAGTCAATGAAGCCATTTTCAGAAGCTGAAAATGGCTTCTGGCAGGCTTACCAGCCTTCGTATTCATCGCAGTTTGTCCCGTTCAAGTCCATCTATCGCTGATGTTGCCGCTGCGTTTCAATCGCTCGGGGCAGATGAAACTTAGGCCCTGTTGGATATTGAATATCTTCCTTAGAAAATTGCCAAGGTGACGGCAGGGTTCGCCGCATCGGGCGTTGTCCTGCAAATATGGCGACGCACAATAATGCAAGGATGACAACCGCAACAGAAACTGGAATTCGACGCATTGTAAGTTCACTCATCGCAGCTTATCCCACTCAGCCTTCGAAAACTTCCGCCACTCCCACGGCGCGACAGCACGTCGATCCAACTACAACCTCAGCCGCTGTTCTCTCGCCCACTTCTCTGCGCCTGCCAGTTCTTTGTTATCCGGAGCATACTTCACGTAATGCCACGCCAAACCATTGACCACCATTGAGACGTTTTCCGACGTCAGGCGCGGGAGTCTGTCCGCATCTTCTAAACTGTAAACGTCTCCAATCACGCGCCCGTACCGATCCTTGCCATGTGTGACAACGCGAACATCAAAACCGCCGATGCTTTCACTCAGGAACTCATTGGCAGTGTTGCCGAACGTTTGCCTTTTTTCCGGCCCGTCGATGCCGTTCATCCGGATCCGAATCGTAGTCTTTTCCGCCGTCAGGATATAGATCGTGTCATCGTCCAGAATGTGAATCACCTTGCCCGTGATCTCACCAGACGTCGCAGGGGCTTCTGTGACGCTCTCAGGCGTTGTCTCAGGCTCAGACTGCACCGTGGCCGCTGGTGGCAATTGCGGAGACGTGGCGCGGGGTTCTTCGCAGCCTGTCATTAACAGAATCAGAAGTGCGGCAAGTGAAAGCGTTGCTGTTATGCTGGGATGATACGCTCGCGATGCGTTGCTCAAAAGCCGCCACAACAGCCCGCTTGTTTGACTCCCTTAGGGAGAGTCATTATCGTGATATCCGTGACGCGTTGATATTGGAATATCCGCGGCGCGTGATATCGGCACAGTCCGACAAAAAACCAGTGTTTTCAGGCCGCTGTGGCCAACATCACACGGTGCGTGTAATTCGGAGTTATGCGATAGAACCAACACAGAAGGATTCCCCGTGATTCGACTACTTGCATTTATGATGATTTTCATCTTGCTCCCGTTCTCAAACGGCCTCGCGGATGACACGAAAAAGAACGCTGCTTCCGAGGAATTGCGGCACCTTGATGCCTTCCTCGGCAAGTGGAAAGTTACGCTCAATGGAAACACAGAAGAACAGTCAACCTCATCTCACGTGGAATGGATTCTCGGAGGCCGTTTTCTTCAAGATAAGTACACAACCCACGATGGCAAGCAAGGCATGATCTTGCGTACGTTTGATCCGGAATCGAACGAGTTTCAAGTTTGGACATTTACCCAAGACGGAAGCCAGTACCAAACCGGAAAATGGAATGCGGCTGAAAAGGCACTAAAGGTTGTCGGGAAACGAGGTGATCATAAAGTCGTAACGATTGCTGAGTTCAAAGACGGAGACACGATCGAGTGGTCGGTTGGCGTTGTTGATTCTACCGGAAAGATTGTAGAGCAGTATGAAGGTGTCAACCATAGAATTCGCGACAATTAATGACCCTCCCGCCGCATGGAACCAAAATCGGATAACCATGCCGTAAACCTGAGCGGCCGACAACGCGTTTTTGAATTGGAAGCTCGCTCGCGGCAACCGGGTTAGATCGCAATTCGTTATGTGCCAAAGGCCGGAGACATGAAGGCAATCGCGAACACGTCGATGATTCTGGGCGCGATAGTACTTGCTGTTGGTGTCCTTGCTCTCAATATCGTGCTCGTACTGATCGGTTGTATCGGGCTCCTTGCCGGATCAAGAGTCAACAGGCAGTTAACCTACGACGAGCGACTTGCCCGTATTGAATCACAACTCCGCATCATTCTGCAAACCCAACGTCAGCCCAACCAACTCTCGACCCAATCTGTGAAGCCGTCTCCAATAAGGGACTCAGACGAGGACATTGCGTTTGACTTCTTGCGAGACGAATAGGGCGCTGCATGCCTAGCTTTAATATGCAGTCATCAGGCGTGGCACGTCGAAACGCCCTCGCATCCCACCTGCGCATAAAACGAGCCTTCAGTGTTCCTCAAGGCTCTCATCGTTTCGTTGGCGATCACTGGCTCAGTTATCTGCAAGCGTCCACTTTATGCCTCGCAGATCGTCGTCATAAAGTTCAGCAGATCCAACGTGCCAGCAATCTGCCCATGCCCCGCGTAAGCTGTG
>JAGQQS010001013.1 GCA_020426105.1 Planctomycetaceae bacterium | reverse complement strand
GAACGACAGTGACAGTTTAAAAATCGTGCGGTAGTCCGCAGATCTGCAGCGAAAGCAAAACAGCCCGCGTAGAATGAACTGCGCGGGCTGCAAATAGTGAATTCGACGGGCTGTTTTTGCGGCTGCCGATCGTCACGCTGAATTTAATTGTGCTCAGGCAACGCGAACGGATCCGTGGCAACAGGTTTCGTAATGGCACCGGATCGAATCAGCTTCACTGGAACGCGACGAGTCACAACGGACCCGTTTTCGACGACCTGAATCTTCTTCAGATTCTGGCGGTAGACACGCTTCGTGATCCCGGTCGTTTTGCGGCCGTTACCGCCGAGGTACTTTGCCTTGCCGCGTTCGACCTTCTTATTGCCACGGCCAGGCTTCAGATCGCCGTACAGCTCAAGCTGAGCCGCACGTTTGATACGTTTGTTCTTCTTAAGGGTACTCATGGTACAACACAATTTCTGATCAGAAGGTGAGAGCGTTTCCAGTGGAAAGGGCGAAGGATAGTCGGATTTTGGCCACAGTTCAATTGAGTTTTGAACGTGGGAATGCCGAAAATTACCGTTTTTGAAGCGAAAAGAGCGAGGCTCCAGACAGGAACCTCGCTCTGAAACTGACATCAAAACTCAGCTTTTCAGACCTATTCGGCCGCTTCGTTGGTGCCCGGAAGCTCGCCAGCCTTGATCAGATCGCCAAAGGTCTTGCCTTCGGTCTTGCTCTTTTCGCCTTCAGTTTTGGTCAAAGCTTCTTTGATCTTTGCTTCGTCCGATTCGTTCTTTTTCTCCAGCTTACCAGCCATAGCGACGCCATAGTTGTTTCGCTTTTTCTTATCCTTTTCAGGATGGCAAACGGCGCAAGTCAATTTGCCGTCAGTTCCATGCTTTTTTACAAGATCAGGATAGGTTTCATTCAAAACCTTCAGGTACTTCGGGCGAGCCATTGCTTCGCCGCCAGTGACCACAAACATCGAAGCCGCCAGGACACCGGCTACGACAAAACGCACACAATTCTTCACAGTCAGCATTAAAACCTCCGGAAAATTTTTCGATGCAACGCGTTGAGCCACGGAGCGTCATATTCTTCGGCGATACCGTTGAGAAATCAACACACCGTAAGAAAATTGCTCCGAATTTTAGTCGTTTTTAGAGTGACCGTGCCGGTTTGTCAATCGATCTCGCAATCGCGGATCAGACTCAATGCCCGCCGTCCGATGAGTTATTTTCGCCGTTTTCATCGAAAAGCGGGGAAAAATTTGCGGATTGAAATTGCACGCATTAGGTGATCTGAGCATCGAATCTCAGAAAAGTGGTCAAGAATCAGGAGCCAAATGGCCCGCGAAGGGTGCTCCGCAACATTGATGCTTGCGCTTATTTTCAGCATCACGCGATTGGCGTGGCCATCGCTAATCGTGTTCCGGATCATTGAAATCGCAACCTGAGTTGGCCATGATGGTGACCTTCTGCCTTGCCAGCTCCCAAAACACTCCCGAGAACGTCGATGATTCCGCGAACAACATGTCCGACGCTTTCTGTTGCTGTTTTCGTCGTCATGACGGCAGCGAATCTGGCCGCCGAGGGCGAAGTGCGACTGCTACCGCGAACTGTGGCACTTCAGGGTAAGGACACGCACCATCGGTTGCTTGCTGAGAGATATGCAGGCGAGAGCGCCGTCGGCCCGGCAGAAGTTCAGCTGACTACGGACGATCCCGAGGTGGTCCGCATTGACGGTATGACCGTTTATTCTGTCGGAAACGGGCAGGCGGTTGTGCGGGTGGTTGGTGCCTCGGGCAATGAAGCGGCCGTGCAGGTGACCGTATCCGGAGCTGACGAACCGTTTCAGTGGTCGTTCCGTAATCATGTCGAACCTGTACTTGCCAAACAGGGCTGTAGTTCCGGCGCATGTCATGGTGCGCTGGCGGGCAAAGGCGGATTTAAACTTTCTCTGCGTGGTTACGATCCTGAGCGTGACTATTTCAATCTGGTCGAGCTGCAACAGGGCCGCCGAGTGGAACCGGCAGAACCTGCATCCAGTCTGATGCTGACAAAACCCTCGATGGCTGTACCTCACAAGGGTGGTCTGCGACTGAAGACAGATTCCTGGCAATACCGAATTCTTTCAGAATGGATCGCGCAGGGCGTGGCGAAACCCACAGATCAGGACGTAAGGCTCGACCGGCTTGAGATCATTCCTGAGCGGGTCTTACTCAAAACGGAAAGTGCCCAGCCTTTGATCGTGCGAGCACATTATTCAGACGGACGAGTTGAGGATGTCACGCAACTGGCGAAGTTTTCATCTTCGAACGAAGCGGTCGCGACTGTCGGCGAAGACGGGCTGACCACTGTCATTGGACCGGGCGAAGGAGCGGTCACGGCATGGTTTTCCAGCCAGATTGTGATCGCACGGATCGTCGTTCCGTTCGAACATGCGCTTGATTCTTCGGTCTTCGCTGCAGCTGAGCGTCGCAACTTCATCGACGACAACATCCTGCGACAGCTGCAACGGCTGAATCTCAAGCCATCACCGCGGTGTTCTGATGAAGTATTTATCCGCCGCGTGTATCTGGATACGATCGGTACGCTGCCTACAAGTGCAGAAGTCCGGGAGTTTCTCGCAGACGAAGCTGCAGACAAGCGTGACAAAGTGATTGAGGCCCTGTTTGAGCGGCCGGAATTCTCGGATTTCTGGACATATCATTGGTCCGATCTGTTGATGCTGAATGCAAACTCCGTGAACCCGGAGGCAGTGAATGCGTTTTACAAGTGGATTCACGAGCGAGTTGCTCAGGACACTCCATGGGATCAGTTTGTCCGTGAAATTGTGGCATCCCGTGGATCCAATATCGAGCAGGGCGCTACAAACTTTTATGGAATCCATCAGTCTCCTGAAGACATGGCGGAAACGGTGAGTCAAGCGTTTCTGGGGCTGTCCATTGGCTGCGCCAAGTGTCACAACCACCCCCTGGAAAAATGGACAAACGATCAATATTACGCCTTTGCCAATCTGTTTTCCCGAGTGCGCGCGAAGGGCT
>JAGQQS010001012.1 GCA_020426105.1 Planctomycetaceae bacterium | reverse complement strand
GGTGCTAGCTTCAGGGCCTCTCGATAGGCAGAGATCGCCATCGTGTTCATGTGCATCGCGCGCTGTGCAATTCCCATGTTGTAATAGGCTTCTGCGCATTTTCTGTCTTTTTGCAGAGCTCGCCGCAAGACCTCTGTCGATTTTTTATGTTCCCCCAGGCGATTCAGGACTGCCCCCAGATTCACCCACGCGTTTGTAAGCGATGGATTCAGCTGTGTGAGGCGTTCGAAGCAGTCCCGGGCATGTTCCAGTCTTTTCAGGAAGAAGTTCGCCATTCCCAACAGTTCGAGAGCACTTTCATCCTGCGGATCGTCTTTCAGCAGTTCCTGCAATTGACGGCAAGCCTCTTCATATTTTTGCGATTTAATCAGTTGGCGGCTGGCGTTGATTCCTGGCGTTACGGGCGTTTCTTTGGCCATGATTCGGTTCCAGTTGGCAGGAGGTTGTTTCGATCGGCACGTGGTTTATGACAAGAATTTGTGATTTTCGGGCGTTAACGCTCACAGAAATACGTCGTTTCAGTTTTTCGGCCGTCAGGGATCCCACAAATTGTGCGGGATTCACGGTTGTGTGGATGCTTTTTAGCGGGATGAGGCAAACTATTGGAATTCACAATCCTGGGGCAGACCAGAATCCTTCCATGGCAGACTTTGCCCAATTTCACATAGGTTTAACAAGGGTAAAGTTTGCGTTGTCGTTTTGCTGAGTTCAAGCACCAAAACCTGCGAAGTCGATCCACGAGAAAGAATCCCGGAATACAGCTTTCGGGAGTAGACAGACCGAGAGCATCTTCTGTTTCGCAAGATCGTGCAGGTTCTGAATGTTTCCATTGGTTAAGCCCAACGCCGTCCTTGCCGTCGTCATTTGCCTGAGTATGGCACATTGCGGCGTTCTGTCAGCAGGTGATGTTCGGGAAACTCCTCTGGTTCGAGCGGTTCAGCAGTCGCGAAAGTCCGTCGTGAACATTCACACGGAGCGAATGTCGGCGGACGAAAAGGATTCAAAATTCTTTTCTTCGAAATCTCGCAAAGTGACCGGAATGGGGACCGGTGTCGTCATTGATGAGCGTGGGTATATCGTGACGAATTACCATGTGATTCAGGATGTCGATGTGATCACGGTGACACTGGACGGTGGTTCAAGTTACGAAGGTCGTCCAGTCTCCTATGATCGTAAGCACGATCTGGCAATCGTGAAGGTTGACACGCCTGAGGGGTTGACGGTGATGAAGATGGGCACCTCTTCAGACCTGATGCTTGCCGAAACGGTTTATGCGGTTGGTAATGCATTTGGATATGAACATACAGTGACGTCCGGCATTGTGAGTCAGCTTCATCGGGATGTGGAGGTTGACGAAACTCAATCTTATGAGAATCTGATTCAAACGGATGCCAGCATCAATCCGGGCAACAGTGGGGGGCCACTGATAAATTTGCACGGTGAGGTGATCGGAATTAATGTGGCCATTCGTTCGGGGGCACAGCGGATCGGATTTGCGATCCCGATCGATGATGCACGCCGGACTATTGCACGATTGATGAGCGTCGAGCGCCTGAATGGCATTCCGCACGGACTAGGGACGAAAGATGTGAAGTCGCCCGAAGAGAAGAAATTGGTTGTGGAGCAGGTCGCGTCTGAAAGTGCGGCAGATCTGTGCGGCATCCGAACCGGTGACATCATTCGTTCTGTCCGGGGAATTCAGGTGCAGGACGGTACGGATCTGGAGAGATCATTGCTGGATCTTCCTCGTGGCAAAGTGGTGGACGTCATTGTGATGCGGGAAGGTCGTGAAGAGACTCTCCAGTTGACGGTGGGTGTTGGCAAAAGCAATGCGACTTCTGTTGCTGCAGTTTCGAAACAGTCGGACGTGCATGTGCAGGTAGTTGGCAATTCGAAGCGTACTGCAGAAGTCCCGGTCATGGCTTCGAGCATCGTATCCGAGACGGAGCAAAGTGTGATGAACCGCGCCTGGGATCTGCTGGGACTGCGTTTGGAGAAACTCAATGAAGCGGAGCGTCAG
>JAGQQS010001011.1 GCA_020426105.1 Planctomycetaceae bacterium | reverse complement strand
GGTCAGGTCAGGGGGCGAGCTGTCTTCTGAGTCATAGCCGCTGATTTCCGTCATCAGCCGCAGCAGTCCATAACAGACCCAGCTGACGAATCGCAGGACGATCGGTTGCTGTTTCCAGTCTCCCGCCGGAATCTGCTGACTCCCGGATGTTACGCTGGCTTTCAGACTTTCTGCCAGAGCTGAACCAAAGACGTTGTCATCCACAACGAGGTTTGCTTCGTAGGAAAGCAGCAGGCTGAATGGATCAATATTGGACGAACCGACGGTTGCCCAGTGTCCGTCAATAACTCCGACTTTGGCGTGCAGATAACTTCGCTGGTATTCGTGGATTTCAATTCCCGCGTCGAGGAGGTGGCCATAGATCGCCCGCCGCGCGTAATGTTCCACAAAATTTTCTACTCTCCCCTGCAGCAACAGGACGACTCTCACGCCACGTCGAGCCGCATCGATCAACGCATGGCGAAACTTAAACCCGGGGAAAAAATAAGCCTGAGCCAGAATGATTTCCGTTTGTGCTCGACTCATCGCCTGCAGGTAAGCCGCTTCAATATCCCGGCGATGGCGAAAATTGTCTCTCACCAGGAATGCGGCCCGCATCGATCCCTCTCCGAAAGTCGAAGCCGGCAAATCTGCGGTCGCACGCGAGCGTCGGCGAAAACTCTTTGTGGCCACCAGCGACCACAACTGCGTGGTAGAATTGCGAACGATGTCCACCAGCGGCCCCTGGACGGCGACAGCGTAGTCGTACCGCGGGGCGATTTCGCTCGACTCCATTTTGTCGTCGATAATATTGATCCCGCCGACAAAGGCAATCTCGCGGTCTACGACAATAATTTTTCTGTGCATTCGCCGCAGACGTTTACGCCGCAATGTCCAGGGAGATATGCGGGGCCGAAAAACCCGCAGTTCGATGCCGTCCTGCTGCATCTGATCTCGCATGGGCTTCGGAAAGTCACTGGACCCATATCCGTCAATCACCACACAAACACGCACTCCACGCTGCACCGCGCGTCTGAGCGCAACGGCAATCCTCCGACCAGTGGCGTCATCTGCGTAGATATAGGTCACCAGACAGATCTCAAATCTGGCCCGATCAAACGCCTGTTCCACAGCGGGAAAGAACGCTTCACCGTTTTGTAACAGAGTGACCTGATTGCCCGACACAAAGCAGGATCTGCTCGTCGACGTGGCCTTTGGAAGCGCACTCATGGCCACGTCACTTCCCATCGAGCATCACCATCCACATGGAATCACGGTCCTTTATAACTTGAGTGATGTCCACTGTTTATGTTTTCTTGTTATACCGAGACGGACCAGGTCAGAGGCCGGAGCGTTTTCTTTTCCGGATATCGATGCAATCAGTTGTTCCTGCAACATCTCCGATGCTATCGTCGGACGGTTCTGCAACGTCATCTTCGCCGCGATCGACATCGCCAAGTGTAAACGATTCCAACCGAGGCAAACCACAGGACTGGCCCCGCTCATTTGGATATCGGTTGAATCGGCGACACGAAGTCATCCGGTTTGATCGTCAGAATACTGCAATCGCATGTGTCGAGTACCTTCTCCGCAGTATTCCCAAGCAGCAGACCCTTGATCCCGCTTCGGCCAACCGTTCCAATCACGATCAAGTCCGCCGCCTGATGCTTTGAGATTCGGCGGATTTCCTGCCATGGTGTTCCCCATGACAGATGAGACTGAATTTTCGTCCGATCGACATCAAGTGAGTCAAGAAACGCATCCAGCCGTCTGGTGGCTTCCTCATTGATCTCCTGTCGCAGGGAACTGCCCTCCGGAATTCGTGCGATGATATCTTCCGGGACGTCCTTCGAATCAACAACATGCAGCAGATGAAACTCGGCGCTGGATTGCTCAGCGATCCGCAGACCTTCTCTGACCGCCTTCAGACTGACGTCTGAGAAGTCGGTAGCGGCCAGCACAACTTTCGGCGGTACAAGGTGTTCAGCTTTCACGATCCAGACTGCAGCCGGACACTTTCGAATCAATCGCTTCGCTGTGCTGCCCACAAAGAACTGTTCCAATTTCCCTGAGCCACGTGTTCCCGCCAGTACCAGGTCATAGCCATTATTCTGGACTGCGTGTGTAATTCCCACGAAAGGTTCGCCCACGATCGTTGCGAACTTCACGTCCAGATCCATTGCGTTCAGATCCACAATCATGCGCCGCATTTCTGTCTCAGATCTTTCATGCAGTTCACGCTGGTTCGCCTGTCTCTCCTGAGGCCCCCAGTACGCCGACCTGCTGAAATCCGGAATCACGTGAGTTAGTACAAGCGACGCGCCGGTCTTTCTAGCCAGCCAGACAGCCTGCTTCAATGCCGCTGCTCCATAAGGGGAAAAATCCGTTGCGACCAGAATCTGGTGAGAGTTCGGTTGGGTGTTCATTGTCGATTTCCTGTAGCAGATGCCACGTCCCGGGCTGACCCGCAGTTCCAGGTTCGCCTGTACCTCAAGGCCACTTCAATTTCGTGCAAAATTTCAGAATGTACAGGTTTCCGCAATTCGTATCAGCGTACGTCATGAACTTCTCAGAGCGTTCTCCTGTTCCAGAATCGCCAGTGTGGTTTTCAGGACCGTGTCAGGGTTGAGCGAAATGCTGTCGATTCGCTGCTCGACCAGAAACTGAGCAAACTCCGGATAATCGCTGGGAGCCTGGCCGCAGATACCAATCTTTCGACCGCGAGCCCGACAAGTGGCGATCACCTGAGCGATCATCTTTTTCACTGCCGGGTTACGTTCATCAAACAGCGGAGCCACAATGTCACTGTCTCGATCCACCCCCAGAATAAGCTGCGTCAGGTCGTTCGAACCGATACTAAATCCGTCAAAGATGTCCGCGAATTCGTCGGCCAGAATCACATTGGCCGGGATTTCGCACATCACGTAGATCTCCAGACCGTTCTCACCTCGACGCAGTCCATGCTTCTCCATTTCCGCCTGCACTTTGCGGCCTTCCTCGACAGTGCGACAGAAGGGAATCATCAGTTTCAGATTGGTCAGCCCCATCTCATCTCGCACCTTCTTCACGGCGCGACATTCAAGCGCGAAGCCTGCCTGGTAGCGAGGGTTGTAGTATCGGCTTGCTCCTCGAAAGCCAAGCATCGGATTCTCTTCGCTGGGCTCGTAAGGTTTGCCTCCGATCAGGTTTGCGTACTCATTGGTTTTGAAGTCACTCAGTCGCAGGATCACATCCCTGGGATAGAACGCGGCCGCCAGCATCCCGGCCCCCTGAGCCAGCTTATCGATAAAGAACTGTGGTTTGTCGGTGTAGCCTGTTGTTAAACGTTCGATCTCCGCTTTTGCCAGAGGGTCTGCAAGCCGCTCGTAGTCGACCAGAGCCAGCGGATGGATCTTGATGTAGTTCATGATGATGAACTCCATCCTCGCAAGGCCAACACCGTCGTTGGGAATGAAGGACAGGGAGAACGCTTCTTCCGGATTGGCCAGATTCATCATCACCTTCGTGCGAGACTGAGCCAGCGTTTTCAGGGACGTGCGTTTCACTTCAAATGGCAACTCACCGTCATAGACAAAGCCTATATCACCTTCTGCACAGCTCACGGTTACCATCTGGCCGTCCTTGAGCGCCTCCGTCCCGTGGTCTGTGCCAACGATCGCCGGAACCCCCAGTTCACGGCTGACAATGGCCGCATGACATGTGCGGCCACCACGATTAGTGATGATCGCTGCGGCTTTTTTCATGATGGGCTGCCAGTCGGGATCAGTCTTGTCTGTCACAAGCACCTCGCCCTCCTGAAACTGGCCGATGAATTGCGCACTCTTGATAACTCGCACTCGCCCCGTGGCGATCTTCTCGCCGACGCTGCGTCCGCTGGTCAGCACCGTACTGCGCTGGCTCAGTTGCCAGGATTCCAGCACATCGGGATTCTTTCGAGACTGCACGGT
>JAGQQS010001010.1 GCA_020426105.1 Planctomycetaceae bacterium | reverse complement strand
TGCGTGACAGCCTGCTGTACACTGCCGGCAAACTCGATCTGACGATGGGTGGTCAGGAACTGGAGAACAGCGACGCGCTGAAGACGTTTCGCCGGAGTTTGTATTATGCAGTCTATCCGGAAGAGGGTGGAAAAAGCTCGCTCGGTGAGTTATTCGATGCTCCGGATGCGATGGAATGTTACCGTCGAACACGCAGCGTTGTTCCGCAGCAGGCACTGGCGCTGACGAATAGCGATTTTGTCCATGAACTGAGCGTCACGTTATCTGCAATGCTGACGAAAGAAAACGGGGACACTTCCGACAGTGCACCAGAAGCGTTCATCACGACAGCATTCGAAACGATTCTCTCACGAAAACCATCCGTCGCTGAGTTGCAATTGTGCAGGGATGCGTATCGCAGTCAGTTTGAGTTGCTGACAAAGTCGAGCGCCACAAACGCGAATGCTCGAGCCCGTGAAAGTATCGTGCGGGCGATTCTCAACCACAATGATTTTATCACGATCAGGTAGATACATGACGAGGCGACATCCAATCGAAGAGACATGCGGCTGTCGATCTCCGCGGCGCGGATTTCTGGCGGACATGGGCATGGGTTTCACGGGACTGGTCCTTGGGACGATGCTGGCTGAAGACAAACGCGCCGCCGCATCTCAGGCAACGTCTGCGGTGGGAACGCATTTTCCGGCACGTGCGAAATCAGTCATCTGGATTTTTCTTTCGGGAGGATACAGTCATCTTGAGACGTTCGATCCCAAACCTGCGCTCAATCGTTATGCAGGGATGACGTTCGATAAAACGCCATTCGAAAACCCGGTCAACTCACCGTTGCACAAAAAACGCTTTCGCTCTGTCGCGGCCGATGAAATCAATATTCGTGATGTCTACCCCACGATCTATCCGATGCAGGTCGGATGGCGGCAACATGGTGAGTGCGGCATCGAGATGACAGACTGGTGGCCACATCTTGCCACACAGATCGATGACCTGTGTTTCGTGCGGAATATGTGGACGACAGACAACGATCATGCGGCCGAGAATCAGATCCATACGGGACGGCATCGGCTGGATGAACAACAGCCCAGCGTGGGCGCATGGGCAGACTACGGTCTGGGGACGCTGAATGAAAATCTGCCGAAGTTTGCGGTACTCGGGGGACCAACGAGGTCCGACACACGGGTTTCCATTGAGTCACTGTATCTGGGACCGCAGCACGCGGGTGTGCCACTGACGCTAGATCCCAAAAACCCACTTCCCTTCGGACAGCGACATGCCGCGCAAAGTCTGGAAGAGCAACGGCGTGAGTATGAATTGATCGGCCAACTGAATGCACTCTCAGCAGTTGAATATCCTGAAGACCAGGAGCTGCTGGCGCGGATCCGAGCGTACGAACTGGCTTTTCGAATGCAGGTGGCCGTGCCGGAAGCGATTGATTTTTCGCAGGAAACCGAGGCGACATCGAAATTATATGGCATCGATCAGGAGGCCACAAAAACTGCGGGCCAGCGATTACTGGCCGCACGGCGACTTGTGGAACGAGGTGTGCGATTTGTACAGGTTTTCCCGTCTCCGTATGGTGTCTGGGATTCGCATCAGAAGCTGAAAGACAATCACACCAAATTGTGTGGCACCGTCGATCGCCCCGTTGCAGGACTCATTCAGGATCTGAAACAACGCGGATTGCTTGACGAAACACTCGTGGTCTTCTGTACTGAATTCGGCAGGACACCAGGTCTGGAGCTGAGAGCCGGTGGAAAAGATGGCCGGGATCACCATCCCAATGGATTTACAATCTGGATGGCAGGTGCCGGGCTGAAAAAAGGTTACGTCCATGGAGCCACCGATGAACTTGGTTATCATGCATTGGGCGAAGGTCATTATGTAACAGACCTGCACGCCACTGTCCTGCACCTGCTGGGAGTCGATAATCGACAGCTTGAAGTCCCCGGACGCAAGCGTCTGGAAATTGATCACGGACAGGTGATCCATGACATTCTGACCTGAAAAAAGACGGAAATCCAAACGATGAACTCCGGCCACCGGCTAGTCCTCCCGATCAGTATTGTTGTGGGTTGTTGTGTGTTGTGGTGTGCGACCCTGGTGCAGGCGCAGGGGTTGGTACCGGAAGAGACGGTAAAGCAAATGCAGGTGGCGGATGGATTTCGCGTGGATGTTGTCGCGAGTGAGCCGTTAGTCCGACAGCCCGTCTGCATCGAGTTTGATGATCGAGGCCGGCTGTGGGTGATTCAGTATCTGCAGTATCCGAACCCCGAAGGTTTGAAACGAGTGCAGGTTGATCGCTATTCACGGACAAAATACGACCGTGTTCCCGAACCGCCGCCGCATGGTCCGCGCGGTGCAGATCGTATTACGATCCTGTCGGATACAAATGGCGATGGACGCATGGATCATGGTCAGGACTTCATCGACGGGCTCAATCTGGCCACAGGTCTGGCGTTCGGACATGACGGGGTCTTTGTCCTCAACGTTCCTTACCTGTTGTTTTATCCTGATCGCAATCGCGACGACATCCCGGACAGCGATCCGGAAGTCCTGCTTACAGGTTTTGGCATGGAGGACGCGCACAGTGTGGCGAACTCGCTGACATGGGGACCTGATGGCTGGCTGTACGGATGCCAGGGCAGCACTGTGACCGCCAATATTCGCGGGATTGAGTTTCAGCAGGGCGTATGGAGATACCATCCGCAGACGAAGGCATTTGAATTGTTCTGCGAGGGTGGAGGCAACGCCTGGGGACTCGATTTTGACAGCCGTGGAAATCTGTTGTACAGCACAAACTACGGAGGTTATGTCCTCGTTCACGGACTTCAGGGCGGCTATTTCGTGAAGTCGTTTGCGAAGCACGGTGAACTGCACAATCCTCACACGTACGGCTACTTCGATCACGCCGCGCACAATGGTTTTCATGGCGGACACGTAACGGTCGGTGGCATTGTCTATCAGGGAGATGCATTCCCGGAACAATTTCGCGGCAAATACATTGCTGGAGATTTGCTCGGTCATGGCGTCTACTGGCACGACATCGAGAAGTCCGGTTCCACGGTAAAAACCGCTCACGGCGGTGAGCTGTTGCTGTCTCATGACAGTTGGTTCGCCCCCACGGATGTAACAATGGGGCCGGACGGAGCTGTCTATGTCTCAGACTGGTACGACGGCAGAACGGCACATCCGGATCCCGATGCCGACTGGGATCGTTCGAATGGTCGAATCTATCGCATCGCCGCAAATGGTAGGAAGTCAGCTGACGACATTAACTTCAGTAAACTCAGTATGGACCAATTGCTGGAACTGCACCGGCATCCGAGCCAGTGGTACGTCCGACACGCGCGTCAGGAACTGGTCCGCCGCTGCATGCCGGGCTCACCTCAGCGCAATTCAATCATTGCAGCGATAGAACCCGAAATGCGAAAGGCGGCGTTTCAGGGCGCGACGGAATCAACAGCTCTCGAAGCCATGTGGTCCATGTACGCACTGAATACGATTGATGAAACAATCGCAATGCAGTTGCTTGAGAGTCCTTATCCGGCAGTCAGATCATGGACATTGCGGTGGCTCGGCGATCACGGTGAGGTCTCGCCGGAAATGGCGCATCGTCTGGACGAATTTGCTGAGCAGGAGTCGGTGGTTGAAGTGCGGCAGCAACTGGCATGTACCGCGGCGCGGCTTCCGGCGCATCAGGCCGTGCCGATGATTAACGCCAATATCAACCGCGATATTGACAACGACGATCCCCGTCTGCCGTTACTGTGGTGGTGGGCCGTCGAACATCACAGCGTCGATGGGCGCGATGAAGTCATGCGACGGTTTCTGCGTCCATCACTCTGGAATTCAAAGCTGGGACGCGAAACATTGTTGCCTCGGTTGATCCGGCGTTATGCCGCCGAAGCAAATCAGGCAGGACTCAATTCCGTTGTTCAACTGCTGAAAGCGGCTCCGGATGATGCGGCTCGGAATACGCTCTGGATGCCCGTGCTTCAGGGCTGGCAGGAACGCACCGAATCGACGGCAACCGAAGAATTAACGGCGATACGGGATTTGTCCGGGATCGTGCTTGCGGCATGGCAGGTTCAGCCAGCGGATTCCACGTTGCAGAAGCTGGGGATAGCGCTGGGCCTGCGTGCACCCATCGACGCCGCACGTCAGACAGCATTTGACCTCAATGCAGACGCTGCTCGTCGAGTCGCGCTGCTCGACATGCTCGCTCCCACCGGTGACGCGGAATTGATCGAGCCTGCTCTGAAGCTGGTGCTGGCCGACGAAGCTGAAGCCGTACGCAGTGCGGCGTTGCGGGTCCTTTCCCGTTTCGATGATCCTCGAATTACTTCGAACCTGATCGCACTGCATCAGTCAGCACCTTCAGACGCATTGCAGTCTCAGATACGCGATGTACTGATCGGACGTCGGGAATCGGCGCGTGTGTGGCTGACGGCTGTCGACCACGGTGACATTGCCGCCGCCGTCACGCCGATCGATCAAATCCGCAAGGTGGCGTTATTTGAAGACGCGGACCTCAACGCCCTGGTTGCCAAACATTGGGGGCGGCTTGAATCAACCACGCGCGAAGAGAAGCTGGCCGAAGTTCGCCGACTAAACAATGATGTGAGAGCCGCCGAAGGCGATGTCAAATCCGGACAGGCTGTCTTCAGGAAACACTGTGCCACATGTCATCGGCTCTTCGATGAAGGCGCTAAACTTGGCCCCGATCTGACATCGGCCAATCGGCGAGATCGCGACTTTCTCCTGATCAGCCTTGTTGACCCCAGCAGCGTGATCCGTAAAGAATACGTGAGTGTCATCGTGACGACAAAGGACGGCCGCATTTTTACCGGGCTCCCCACGGCTCAGAGTGAAGCCGGGATCACGCTGGTGAACGCGAAGAATGAGCCCGTGGTGATTCCCACAGCGGAAATTGATGAGCTCCATGAATCTCCGGTTTCGATCATGCCGGAGGATCTTTACAAACAATTGACTCCTCAGGATCTGCGAGATCTGTTTGCCTGGCTGCAGAGGACCGAACCATGATCA